>JBOGZH010000134.1:0-2531 GCA_050697095.1 Solirubrobacterales bacterium | reverse complement strand
GCTCGAGCGCTGGGCCGCGGCCGAGGGCCCGCGCGTCGTCTTCGTCGGCAAGCTGATCGCCTCCAAGGGCCTCGACCTCCTGCTCGGCGCGTGGCCGCTTGTCGTGCGCGAGAACCCCGGCGCGCGCCTGCTCGTCGTCGCGTTCGGGGCGGAGGCCGCCACGGTCGAGCGCCTGCTGGCGGCGCTCGAGGCGGGCGATGTGGGCGCCGCCCGCGAGATCGCCGCGCGCGGGATGGTCACCGTGGAGTCCGAGCCGATCCCGCTGCGGATGCTCGACCGGTTCCTCGCCGCTGCCGGTGCGTCGTACGCGGACGCGGCCCGGGCGGCGTCGGGGAGCGTGTCGCTCGCCGGCCGCCTCGAGCACGACGAAGTCGCCCGCGTGCTCCCCGCCGCCGACGCGATGGTCGTCCCGAGCACCTTCCCCGAGGCCTTCGGGATGGTCGCCGCGGAGGCCGCGGCGTGCGGCGCGATCCCGGTCTGCGCCGACCACTCGGGTCTGAGGGAGGTGAGCCGCGCGCTCGCGCCCGCGCTTCCAGCCGGCGTCGGGGAGCTGCTCTCGTTCCCGCTCGGCGATCGCGCGGTCGAGGAGATCGCCGATCGCATCAACCGCTCGATGGCGCTCGAGCCCGAGCTGCGTCAGCGGGTCGGGCAGGGGCTCAGCGCTCGCGTGCGCGAGCTGTGGAGCTGGGAGCGCGTCGCCGAGGGGGTTCTGGCCGCGTCCGCCGGGCGCGTGGACGATCTGCCCCGGGTGCCTGAATAAATAGAATGACGCCTGGCGTATGACTCGCGCGACGCTGATCAGGCTCGTCGCCGCCATGCTCGCCCTGACGGCGGTGATCTCGGTGGTGATGCTCCAGTTCGACTGGAATGGCGTCGCCGGCTCGACCGAGGCCGACGACATCGACCTGCTCACGGACGTGATGATCGTCCTCTCGTCGTTCGTGTACTCGATCGTCCTCGTGATGCTCGGCTACAGCATCTGGCGCTACCGCGCCAAGCCGGGCGACGAGTCGGACGGGGAGCCGATCCACGGCAACACCAAGCTCGAGATCGCCTGGACCTTGATCCCGACGGTGATCGTCCTGTTCGCCGCCGCGTACAGCTGGTTCATCCTCGACAAGATCGAGGCGAGGGAGGGCGACCGCCTCGAGGTCGACGTCATCGCGCAGCAGTTCGCGTGGTCCTTCGAGTACCCCGAGCAGGGAGTGACCTCGACCGAGCTCCACGTCCCGGTCGACCGCCAGGCCGAGTTCAACCTCGACGCGATCGACGTCATCCACTCCTTCTGGGTCCCGGAGTGGCGGGTGAAGAAGGACGCCGTCCCGGGGCAGCCGACGAGCCTCGTGGCGACCCCGGACCGCGAGGGGAGCTACGAGCTGCTCTGCGCGGAGCTGTGCGGCGTGGGGCACGCGACCATGCGCGCGCCGGTGGTCGTCGAGTCCCAGGAGGAGTTCGACGAATGGATCGCGGACCAGGACGGCGACGCGGCGGGCGGCGGAGGCGCCGGCGGGGCCGGGGGCGAGGAGGGCGCCGTGGCCGCGCAGGGGCAGCAGATCTTCGACGAGCAGGGGTGCAGCGGCTGTCACACGCTGGCGGCGGCGGGCGCCACCCAGACGATCGGGCCGAGCCTCGACGAGGTGGTGCCGCGGCTCAGCCCGGACGAGATCGAGACCGCGATCGTCGATCCGGACGCCGAGCTGTCGCCCGGCTTCAACGAGGGGATCATGCCCGACAACTTCGGCGACGCGCTCAGCCCCGAAGAGCTCGACACCCTGGTCAGGTACCTGTCCGAGAACGCTGAGGGCGGCCAGTGAGCCACGGGCGGGGAATAAGATTCGGTCGTGACCGGTGGCGGGACCGGTGTGGCCTCGCGACCCGGATCGACGCAAGGAGACGGACTTGGCAGTCGCGCTGAAGCAACCCGGCCAGTACCGCGCCTTCCTCGGCGCTCTGATCGGCGCCGCGTTCGGGTTCGCGCTCGTCGTCGTCCTGCGCGAGATCTCCGGCCTGCCGACCTTCCAGACCGAGCCGACCGGTTACCCGCACGTGATCGTCCCCGCGATCACCGCGCCGTTCGGCTATTTGATCGGGCTGGGTTGCTTCGACTACTGGTTCCGCTGGGCGGCCGGCGCCCGCACCCGCCCCGAGGACCACTCCCAGCACGGGGCGCACAGCTGGCGCGACTACTTCAAGTTCAACACCGACCACAAGGTGATCGGGATCCAATACGTGGTCACCAGCTTCATCTTCTTCTTCGTCGGCGGCGCGTTCGGGCTCGCGCTCGTGGTCGTGCTGCGGGAGATCTCGGGGCTCCCGACCTTCCAGACCGAGCCGACCGGCTATCCGCAGGTGATCGTCCCCGCGATCACGGCCCCGTTCGGCTTTCTGATCGGACTGGGCTGCTTCGACTAATGGTTCCGCTGGGCGGCCGGCGCCCCGACCGAGCCCGAGGACCACTCGCAGCACGGCGCGCACACGTGGCGGGACTACTTCAAGTTCAACACCGACCACAAGGTCATCGGGATCCAGTA
>JBOGZH010000133.1:0-1752 GCA_050697095.1 Solirubrobacterales bacterium | reverse complement strand
AAGCGGCCGCCGCGCGAGCGGAGGCGCAGGCGGCCCGGGCGACACTCGCGCAGCTGGGCGCGGGGCATGGCCTCGAGGTCGCCGCGAGGCTGCTGGCCGGTCTCGACGACGCGCGTGCGAACGGAGGCGTCGCGCAACCCGAGTCGGGACTGAGCGCGCGCGAGCTGGAGGTGCTGCGGCTAGTAGCCGAGGGATTGACCAACGGCGAGATCGCGACTCGGCTGGTGATCAGCGAGCACACGGTGCATCGACACGTCACCAGCATCCTCCGCAAGCTCGGCGTCAGCTCGCGCGTCGCCGCGACCGCCTACGCGCACCGGCACGGCCTCGCCTGAGCACGGCCGGGGCGGGCCGGCTGATAGCCAGACCTGGCTATTTCCGAGGAATGACCAGCGCTGGCGAAGGCGCGGTGCCCGCGATCGCGTAGCTTCGCTCGCCTAAGCATTGAGAGATCGGAGGCGAGAGATGAGCTCGACGTCGCACATGTCGGAACAGGCGAGATCCGCCGAGGCGGAGGAGTACCGCCGTACGAGCTTCGAGATCTGGGAGGCGATGGCACCGGGGTGGGAACGCTGGCGGGCACAACTCGAGGACGCCCTGGCGCCGGTGCGCGAGTGGCTGATCAGCGAGCTGGCGCCGAACCCGGGTGAGACGGTGCTGGAGCTGGGCGCCGGGACCGGCGACACCGGCTTCGCGGCCGCCGCGATCCTGGGGGAGCGCGGCCGGCTGATCTCATCCGACTTCTCGCCCGCGATGATGGAGGTCGCCCGCCGCCGCGGCGCCCAACTCGGGCTCCGCAATGTCGACTATCGCATGATCGACGCCGAGCGGATCGAGCTTGGGGACGACTCGGTCGACGGCGTCCTCTGCCAGAGCGGGTACATGCTGCTCGCCGACCCGGCCGCCGCGCTCGCCGAGACACGCCGTGTGCTTCGCCCCGGCGGGCGCCTGGCGCTGTCCGTCTGGGGCGCTCCGGAGCGCAACTCCTGGGCTTCGATCGGCGGCAGAATGCTCGTTGAGCGCGGCCACCTTCCGCCGCCGGAGCCGGGCGCGCCGGGGGTCTTCGCCATGGCGAGCGAGGAGCGCACGGGATCGTTGCTCGACCGCGCGGGCTTCACCGACGTGCGCACCGAGGAGGTGCCGGTGCGCTTCGCCTTCCGCGACCTCGACGACTATGTGCGCTGGGCGATCGACGTCGCCGGCCCGTTCGCGATCGTCCTCCGCAGCCTGTCCGAGGACGAGCGTCACGTCCTGAAAGCACAGCTCGCAGAGGCGTTCGTCCCGTTCGAGGCCGCCGGGGGCTACAGCTTGCCGGGTATCGCCGTCTGCGCCGTGGCCAGCTGATACCTGGCCGCCGTCCGCGGGGTTCGACGATGGGTTACTCGTCTTCGGACTGCCCGTCGCCTCGAGCGTTTTCCCATCCCTGCCAGGCGAGGATCGAGGGGAGCAACGAGCTCGGCATTGGGCGATGACAGGACGTAGCGCTGTGCAGCCACGCTCCCGCGCCGAAGCGCGACTCCCCACTGCACGCCAGGCTCGTCCCTATTCTTGATGGAGTCAGGGCTTCGGACGGAACCGTGACTCGGCGGATACATCCTCAGAACGGTCAGTCTCTGAGTTTTTCGGCGTGATCCGTCCCCTGCCTGCCCGTTCGGCCGGCCGCGGCAGCGGTCGCGGCGGTCGGTGAGCTCGCCCATCCCGCCCTCCTTCGTCGCCGTTGTCGTCCGTGCCGACCGGCCCGCGCCATGGAAG
>JBOGZH010000132.1:0-6877 GCA_050697095.1 Solirubrobacterales bacterium | reverse complement strand
CAGGCTGATCCAGCGCGTCGACTTGGGCGACGAGCACCAGATGGTGCTCGAGGTGAGGCCCGCTCACGACCCCCGGAAGACCTGGGGCTTCGTCGGGGTGGTGATCAGCGTCGAGGATCTGTCCGCGTCGGTATGGCTGTGGCATCGCGAGGACGACCGCTGGGCAGCGAAGAAGGTGATCACCATCCCTGCCGAGCCGGCCGAGACCAACCAGCTCCCGCCCGCGCTCCAACCCTTCGGCGCGGTTCCGCCGCTCGTGACCGACATCGACCTGTCCGTCGACGATCGCTGGCTGTACGTGTCGTGCTGGGGGACCGGGGAGCTCAAGCAGTACGACGTGAGCGATCCGCACAACCCGAAAGAGACAGGCTCGGTGCGCCTGGGCGGCATCGTGAGCCGCGCCCCGCACCCCGCCGCTCCCGAGCTGAGCCTGGGCGGCGCCCCCCAAATGGTGGAGGTGAGCCGCGACGGCCGTCGCGTGTACGCCACCAACTCGCTCTACGCTTCGTGGGACGAGATCTTCTACCCGGAGGGCGTCGGCGCCTGGATGGCCCGCATCGACTCGGACACCGAGTCCGGCGGCATGACCCTCGACCCGCGGTTCTTCCCGCACGGCGACGACTTCCGCGGGCTGCGGGTACACCAGACCCGCCTCCAGGCCGGGGACGCGTCGAGCGACTCGTACTGCTTCGTCGACTAGGGCGCTAGATTCGTTCCGACCGCTCGGTGACGTGCCTGAGCTCGCGTGTGGCACCGGGTGCCTCAACGACGGCACCGGGACCAGCAAAGCTGTCCCGCGCTTCCGCTAAGCGCGATGAGCAGCAGCGAAGCGCCGGTGCTGGAAATCACTCCCCGACGGCGTAGAGGCGCCACTCGCCTGGCACGCCCTTCAGTGAGTGGGAGCCGCGCTCCGTGAACTCCAGCCCCGAGCCTACGACGAGGTCCTTGACCGTGCCCGACACCACTACCTCTCCGGGCCCGGCCATGCTGGCCACACGCGCTCCGATATGCACGGCTACACCCCCGACGTCGCCGTTTCTGAGCTCGCACTCGCCGGTGTGGAGGCCCGCGCGAACGTCGATCCCGAGCGGGCGCGCCTGCTCGCAGATCGCCCTTGCGCAATTGATCCCCCGGGCTGGTCCGTCGAAGGTGGCGAGCACGCCGTCCCCGGTGGTCTTCACCTCGCGACCGCGGTATCGGTCGAGCTCGCGGCGGATGAGTCGGTCGTGCTGGTCGAGCAGATCGCGCCAGCGCCGGTCCCCGAGCGCCGTGGCGCGCTCGGTCGACCCGACTATGTCGGTGAAGAGAACGGTGGCGAGCACACGGTCGGGCTCGCGCTCTTGGCGTTCGCCGGTGCGATGGATGACGAGCGTCGGAATGTGGATGCTCGGCAGGACGTCGCGGATGTCGAACGCCACCGCCATACGGAGTGCGGCGCGGGCCATGGTCGGGCTCATCGACTGGCGCTCGAAGCGCGCCCACCAGCGCATGAGCGCTTCGTCATCGGACCGGCTGGGAGCCGTGGGCATCAGGCTGAAACCCTGACCCCACCACTCCTCCTCGTCCTCCTGCAGAAGCAGCTCCACTGCCTCCGGCGTGGATCCCCACGGGTAGCCCTCGGCCTGCCTACCGCGCGCGTACGATCCGTAGAGGACGAGCGCTGACACGCGATCGGGGGAACCGGCGCCGAACACGGCAGCCATGGTCGCGCCCTCCGACCACCCGAACACGTCCGCGCGCTCCGAGCCGGCCGCGTCCATGACCGCTCGGATGTCGTCGATTCGCTCCTCGATCGTGGCCGCCGCGCCGACCGGATCGGAGAGGCCGGAGCCACGCTTGTCGAACACGATCACGCGGGCGATCGCGGCGAGCCGTCGCATGAACCTCTGATACGGCGGGTGGTCCCAGGCGAGCTCTTAGTGCGACACAAGGCCGGGCACGAGAACGAGGTCGCGCGGTCCGTCGCCCACGACCTGATAGGCGACCCGAACATCACCGGCGAGGGCGTACCGAGTCTCAGGCTCCACCGTCGGGCCGAGCGTACTAGGACCGGCCGAGCCTCAGATAGAGCGCCGGGTGCGGTGAGATCGGCCGGCGGAGCTTCTTGCGGGTCAGGTCGGCCTGTCGAAGCCGTAGTCCTGCTCGGTCGTGAGCAGGTGCCAGAACAGCACCAACGCACCGCCGATCGCCCTGCGAGCGGCGGACTCTAGGGTTAGGGCCCATGACCGCCGAGTCCATTCACGTCGTGTTTGGCGCGACCGGCGGGATCGGCGGTGCCCTCGTCGCCGAGCTCTTGCGCCGCGGGGAGAGCGTGCGAGCCGTGAGCCGTCGTGGGGAGGCACCCGAGGGAACAGAGGGGGCGGCAGCCGATGCCGCGGACGCAGCTGAGGCAGCCGCCGCGGCGAGGGGAGCCGGAGTCGTCTATCACTGCGTCAATCCGGGTTACACACGATGGCCGGAGCTGCTGCCGCCGGTCAGCCGGTCGATTCTGGGAGCCGCCGAGTCATCGGGCGCCAAGCTCGTCTTTGCCGACAACCTGTACGCGTACGGCCCCGTCGAGGGCCCGCTGCGGGAGGACCTGCCCGCCGCAGCCAGCGGTCCCAAGGGCCGGACTCGTGTCGAGGTCGCCGCGGAGATGCTCGGCGCTCACGACGAGGGCCGCGTGCGAGTCACGATCGGACGAGCCTCCGACTACTACGGGCCCGGAGGCGCGAACTCGTCCTCCGGGGAGCCAGTCTTCGGGCGCGCCCTGGCCGGAAAGCGGCCCCAGTGGACCGGGAAGCTCGACGTGCCCCACACCTTCCACTATCTCCCTGACATCGCTCGTGGGCTCGTCACCCTCGCGGAGCACCCTGAGGCGGACGGCGAAGTTTGGCACCTGCCGGCCGCCGAGCCGCTCACCGCGCAGCAGTTGTTCGACCTCGTCTTCGAGGCCGCGGAGAGGCCCACGCCGGCGAAGGCCCAGATCGCCGGCCCGGCGGTGCTGGCCGTGGCCGGCATCTTCTCGCCGACGCTCCGCGAGTTGCGCGAAACCGCCTACCAGTTCCGGCGCCCGTTCGTCGTCGACTCGTCAAAGTTCGAGGGTGCTTTCGGTGGGCTCGAGCCGACGCCGCACCGTGAGGCGGTGGAGCGGACCATCGAGTGGTTCCGCTCCCGCTGACGACCTCGTCCGCCCTCCTCGGGGGTGAGCAGGCAAATGTACCTTTTTGTTCAAAGCCTGGATATAGTTGACGCGGTTTGGCGATCGCCGTGACTGAACAAGGAGGGGAGTAGTGGCACAGAGCAAGAACGGCGCCTCGAGCGAGGTCCAGAGGGTGCTCGACTCGCCCAAGATCGAGCCGCCGCCGAAGACGCTCGATGAGGCGCGCTCGGCGCCCGGCCGCGTCGATCGGATCGCGGAGATCGTCACGGAGATCGAGCGCGAGGGAATCGAGTACGTCTTTTTCCAGCAGGTGTCGATCAGCGGCCACATCAACGGCAAGGGCGTGGTCGCGAGCTACTTCCCGATCGTGGCGGAGCGCGGCTACCAGCTCGTATACGGCGCCACGGCCGACCTCTTCACCGATCGGCAGGAGAACTACATCGGCTTCGGCCCCGAGGAGTCCGAGCTCGCGGCGGTCGCCGACCTGGACACGTTCGAGCGCCTCCCGTGGGATCCGCGCGTGGCGCGCGTGTACTGCGACTGCTACGACACGGAAACCGGGGAGCTGCTCGACGCGGACCCACGCCAAAACCTGAAGCGGATCGCGCACGACGTCGAGGAGAAGCTCGGGTACACGTTCCTGTGCGGGATCGAGCCCTAGATGATGTGGCTGAAGCTGTCGGAGGAGGACGGCGGGGCGCCCGAGGGCGTGACGAAGCCGTGGTGCTACCACATCAACCAGTTCGAGCAGCTGCGCCCGGTGATCCTCGACGTGATCACCTACGGGAAGGCGATGGGGCTCGACATGAGCTACGGCGACCACGAGGACGCCCCGGGCCAGCTCGAGCTGAACTTCCGCTTCGACCGCGCGCTGCGCACGGCGGACAACATCACCACCTACCGCCAGATCTGCACCGCCGTCGGTCGCGAGCACGGCCTGCACGCGTCGTTCATGCCGAAGCCGTTCACCGGCGTGTCGGCGAACGGGCACCACCACCACTTCACGCTGATCGACGGGGACGGCAACAACGTCTTCCACGACCCGGATGGGCCGGCGCAGCTCTCCGAGATGGGGAAGCGCTTCATGGGCGGGATCCTCGACCACTTCAAGGCGCTCGTCTGCGTCGGCTCCCCGACGGTGAACTCGTACAAGCGGATGTGGGACTTCGGCTTCTGGGCGCCGGTGTACAAGAACTACGGATGGCAGAACCGCACCTGCACCGTGCGAGTCGCGAGCGGGGGGCGGTTCGAGTTCCGCGGGGTGGACTCGGCGTGCAATCCGTACCTGACCCAGGCGGCGCTGCTCACCGCGGGCCTCGACGGGGTGAGCCGCGAGCTCGACCCGGGGCCGCCCCAGCAGGGCAACACCTACGACCTCCTCGCGGAGGGCGCCGAGTTCGAGCGCGTGCCGGACCATCTGGGCGCGGCGCTCGAGGCGCTCGAGGCCGACGAGGTCGTGCGCTCAGCGCTGCCCGGCCGGCTCTACGACGTGTTCATGCACTACAAGCGCGACGAGTGGGAGCGCTACCTGGCGGCGGTCACCGACTGGGAGCGCGAGCAGTACCTGACCGTGGTTCCGTGATCTGAGATGAGCAATTCCACGACCACGCACACCCGGATGACGCACGTGGCACGTCGCATCTCATCGTCCTCGGGCGCTCGTGTGCTGGAAGCACACTTCGCGTCCTGCGTCCTCGAGCTGCTCGGCCACGCGCGCCCCCGAGTGCACGCGGCCATGGAATCGATCATCTAGAGGGATCGGGCGCCGCGGGGCGAACCCGGTGGCGTCATGACAAAGGAGATGCAGGCGCGCCCGGACGCGCGCTTCGAGGCGCTCGTCCTGGACTTCCTCGCCTTCCTGGAGTTCGAGCGCGGGCTGGCGCGAAACACGCTCCAGGCATACCGGACCGACCTGCTCCAGTACGGGGTGTTCCTCGCCGAGCGCGGCGTCGGCGCCACCGACGCGAGCGCCGCGGACGTCTCCGACTTCCTCTCCGGGCTCGCGACCGGAAACGGAAACGGCCAGCCTCCGTGCTCGGCGGCGACGATCCATCGCAAGACCGCGTGCCTGCGCTCCTTCTACCGGCATCTCCGCCGCGAGGAGCTCGTAGACGAGGACCCGACGGGAAAGCTGTCGCCGCCGCGACGCGGGCGCAAGCTCCCCCACGTGCTCAGCTATTCGGAGGTCAAGAAGCTGCTCTCCTCGCCCCGCGGAGGCGAGCCGGCGGCGCTTCGCGACCGCGCCCTGCTGGAGATCATGTACGCGTGCGGGCTGCGCGCCTCGGAGGTCGTCGGCCTCGACGTCACCGACGTCGACATGCAGCGCGGGTTCGTGCGCGCGCACGGCAAGGGCTCAAAGGACCGGATCGTGCCGCTCGGGCGCCAGGCCTCGACGGCCGTGAAGCGCTACCTGCAGTCCGGTCGCCCGGAGCTCGTCGGCGCGCGCCTCGAGTCGAGGCTGTTCGTGAACATGCGGGGCGGAGGGCTGACGCGCCAGGGGCTGTACAAGATCATCCAGCGCCACGCGCGCGCCTCGGGGCTCGACGGGAAGATGAGCCCGCACACGCTCCGCCACACGTTTGCGACCCACCTGCTCTCGGGAGGATGCGACCTGCGCTCGGTGCAGGAGATGCTCGGGCACGCCGACGTCTCGACGACGCAGATGTATACCCACCTCTCGAACGACGAGATCAAGCAGGTCTACTTCCGCGCCCATCCGCGGGCTACCGCGAAGGGCCCGAGGTAGCCGCCTGGTAGAACGGGAGGCGTGCCCGAGCTTCCCGAGGTCGAGACGATCCGGCGCCAGCTCGAGCCCGAGCTCGTTGGGCGCCGAATCGCCTCCGTGGACGTGCTCGACGAGCGCCTCACGCGGCCCCTCTCCCCGCGCGAGGTCGAGCGGGCGTGCGCGGGGAGGACGATCGAGGCCGTGGAGCGGCGCGGGAAGTACCTCCTGCTCCGCCTCGACGACGAGCGCTCGCTGGTCATGCACCTGCGGATGACCGGCAACCTGTTGCTGGGCGAGCCCGCCCCCGAGGTTCGATATCTGCGTGCCGTGATCCAACTCGAGGGCGGGGCGAGCCTGCTGTTCACCGATCCCCGCCGGTTCGGCACCGCGGTTGTGCTCGACGACGACGACCTCGACGAGTACATGGCGCTGCGCGCGGGTGTCGAGCCGCTGTCGGAGGGTCTGACCGCCGAGCGGATCGGGGCGCTGGCCGAGGGGCGGCGGGTTCCGCTGAAGTCGTTCCTGCTCGTCCAGAGCGGGATCGCGGGGATCGGGAACATCTACGCGGACGAGGCGCTGTGGCGAGCCCGCCTTCACCCGCTCTCGCCCGCCGGCTCGATGCGCTCGGAGCACTGGGAGCGGCTCCGCGAGGGGATCGTCGGCGCGCTGGAGGCGGGACTCGAGAACGGCGGGGCCTCGATCGACGACTACCGCGACGCGCGGGGCGAGGAGGGCACGATGCAGGAGGAGTTCCTCGTCCACACCCGTGAGGGCCTGCCGTGCCCGCGGTGCGGGACCGAGATCAGGCGGATCGTGCTCGGCGGCCGCTCGACGTACTTCTGCCCCGGGTGCCAGCAGCGCCTGCGGCGCCGGCCGCGCCGCAGGGCGCGCCGCCGCCGCCTGAGCGGGCCGCGGCGGCGATGACGGAGCCACTGCCGCTGCCCGACGGATTCGCGGTCGGGCATTGGACGAACAAGGAGGCCGCAACGGGCTGCACCGCGGTGCTGACG
>JBOGZH010000131.1:0-6905 GCA_050697095.1 Solirubrobacterales bacterium | reverse complement strand
CGTACGACGCGTCGAGGCCGGAGAGGTCGAGCAGCCGCTCGACGTCGGGATCGCGATCCCATAAGCCGGCCGCGTAGCGGACGTTGTCGGCGACCGTGCCGTCGAGCAGCGCTGGAAGCTGCGGCACGAGGCAGACCTCGCGACGCAGCTCGAGCACCTCGACCTCGCGAACGTCGCGCCCGCGGTAGGTCACCGTGCCGTGCTGCGGATCGGCGAGCCGGTTGAGCAGCCGCAACAGCGTCGACTTACCGCACCCCGACGGCCCGGCGACGCACGACGCGCCTTCAGGAAGCGAGGCGGAGAGGTCCCGCAGAACCTCCCTTCCGTCGCGCGACATCGTCACGTGGTCGAGCTCGAAGAGCACCGACGCATTATCCGAGCTCGCCGGACGAGCGCTCGGCATATTCCGCACGAGTGATGGATTCGGTAGTCCATAGGCACCCAAATCCTTCAGTCGTCGCGTCTGGGTCAGCGGATCTTCACGATCCGGGCCAAGGGACCTTCTCCACGCGCGGGGTCGTAACACGGGTGTGGAGAGCGGTGCCACTCCACTCGCAGCTTTTTCAGCCCTCATGGTCTCCTTCTCGCTGCTGATCAGCGGTTGCGACGACAGCTCGGATCCCGCGCCGATGCGCGACCCAGCCGAGAAAGCCAACCTGGTCGGGCTCCGCTGTCCGGGCGGCGGCGAGCCCGATCCTCGTGACAACATCGTCTGCGGCGCTCCTGCGACGCCTGCTGAGGCGGGGCTGGAGCAGTGTCCCTCTGGTCCGAGGGGCGGCGGCTATGGGGTCCGGATCAAGGGCGTTCAGTGCGGGGAGATCCGAAGAACGCTTCCGTTGTTCGGGAGCGCCGGTTACGCCGGTAAGCACCGCTTCTTCCGAAACGAGTACGGCTGGGTGTGCTGGTCGCGTCTGGAACGACGCTTCGGGCCAATTCACAACATCTGTTTCCGCGACCGCCAGGTCGTCTTCTTCTACCAGGGCTGACTGCTTAGTCGGCCTTTCGGGGACGGACCTCTCGCGCGCTCGCCCCCGTATTCAGAGCGCAACCAGGTTCCGCCGAGGAGGACAGGATGAACCGCAGGATGTTGGTGTTGGTGGTCGGGCTCGTGATCCTTGCTCATCCCAACGTGACCACGGCAGCGAACGGTAAGGGGATCCCGGTCACCGGCCTCAGCGCCGACTCGGGCGGGCTGACTGCGCCAGGGAGCGATGATCGCTACGTCGCCCTGGAGGCAATCGACGGGACGGTGCTCGCCCGGCTGGCGCAGGACGGCGGCGAGGTCATCCGGGCGCGCTCCTTGAACGAGCGCTTGACCACACCACCCGTTGCGCTCGACGGGACGGCCGGTGGGCTCTCTGCGGACGGGCGCACCCTCGTCCTCGTTCCACCCCGCACGGGCCTCGCCCTGGAACGGACGAGGCTCGAGATCTTCGACGCGGCGACTCTGCGCGGCCGGGACGAGTTCGTCCTCCGAGGTGACTTCAGCTTCGACGCGATCTCACCGGACGGCTCCCGGATCTACCTGATCGAGTACCTGCGACCCGGCGACCCGACTCGGTACCGGGTTCGCGCCCTCGACGCTCACACCGGGCGTCTGCTCCCAGACCCGATCGTCGATCCGGAGGAGCCGCCGGGCGAGATGCGGGGGTACCCGCTCACCCGGGCGACCAGCCCCGACGGGCGTTGGGCGTACACCCTGTACGACGGAGGCGGCGACCACCCGTTCATCCATGCTCTCGACACGGTCGAGGGCCGAGCCGTATGCATCGACGTACACCCGCTCGCCGGCCACCCCGCGCTGCGCAACTTCTTCCCGCGCCCGATCTCGCGCTTCGAGCTGGCGATGAGCAAGGACCTGACAGTCCTCGACCGGGAACAGCCGATCGCCCTCGTCGACACGCAGACGTTCGAGGTCAGCGAACCGTCAGAAGCCAGCGACGGCAACGGCTTCCCGTGGGCCCTGCTCGTTCTCGCGCCGATCGCCCTCATGGCGGCATGGGTGCTTTCCCTGGCTCTCCGCAAGCGTCGCCATGGGGTTGCCACGGGCGGCGTCCGGTAGGACCGCGGCAGCCCGCCGGCTCGTAGAGACGACGTGCGTCCAGATCGCGATCCGGGGCTCCCGATCAAGTTCGGGCCGTGCTCGAACGGCGAGTACGTGCCCGCGCCGCTGACGGCGGTCGAGCGCGAGGCAATACGCAGGGCGCGTGCGGATTGCGATGCGAATGCGCGCCGCTCCGGGATGTCGCGCCGCGATTTCCTCTTCACCGCGGGCGCCGCCGCGACGACGCTGCTCGCCCTCGAGGGCTGCCTCGGGGACTCTGGCGGCTCCGAGCCGGGCGGCGGCTATGACGTCCCGCGCGACGCGGGGCTCGACCAGGACGCCGCGCGCTCCGCGC
This sequence comes from Solirubrobacterales bacterium, assembly GCA_050697095.1. Lineage (GTDB taxonomy): Bacteria > Actinomycetota > Thermoleophilia > Solirubrobacterales > 70-9 > DASPWW01. The sequence goes on along the minus strand of JBOGZH010000131.1, from coordinate 4,506 downwards.
TTGCGGGCGAGGAGTTCATCTTCGACGTCCAGGGGCATCACCTCGAGTACGACCTGATGCGCTCGCCCCCGACCGAGCAGTTCTTCGGGGCGGTGTTCCCGCAGGTGAGCTGTGGCGAGGACGATCCCCGCGCCTGCTTTGCGAGGGAGGTCTTCCTGGAGGAGCTCTTCCTCCGCAGCGACACCAACATGGTCACCCTGTCGGCGCTGCCGATCGCCCCCAAGGGCAGCCCGCTGTCCCAGGCGATCATGGAGGAGACGCGCCACACCGCCGAGCTCGTCTGCGGCTGGGAGTCGGTGCTCCTACATGCTCAGGCTCTGCCGAACTACGGCTCGCTGGGCGCGAACCTCGACGAGATGGAGGCGAATGCCGATCGCTACCCGATCGCGGCCTGGAAGGTGTTCACGCACTTTCCCGACGCGTTCGGCGCTCCCGGGAACGCCTGGCGGCTCGACGACCGCGACCGCGCGCTCCCCCAGGTCGGGCACGCCTTCATCGAGAAGGCGCGGCAGCTGGGGATCAAGATCATCTGCGCCCACAAGGGCTTTGGGGCGGGAAGCCCGCACGCCACACCCGACGACGTGCCGGGGGCCGCCCGCGACTTCCCGGACGTGAGCTTCATCGTCTACCACTCGGGGTTCGAGCGAACGGGACCTCCCGAAGGGCCATACACGGCCGGTACCGCCAACCAGGGCATCAATCGGCTGATCACCGCGATGAGGCGGGCGCGGGTCGGCCCGAACCAGAACGTGTACGCGGAGCTCGGCTCCGTGTGGTGGACGATCATGCGCGATCCCACGCAGTCCGCACACGTGCTCGGCAAGCTGCTCAAGTACGTCGGTGAGGACAACGTCCTGTGGGGCACCGACTGCATCTTCTATGGCTCGCCGCAGGACCAGATTCAGGCCTTCCGCGCCTTCCAGATCTCCGAGAAGCTCCAGGAGCGCCACGGGTACCCCGCCCTCACGCGCGAGCTGAAGGCCAAGATCCTCGGCCTCAACGGGGCCCGCGTGTACGGCATCGAGCCGAGGACGGACGAGTGTGAGTTCACCCGCGGCGAGCTGGAGCAGATCCGGCGGATGATCGAGGGGCGCCACGCGACCCACGGCCCGCGCAACGAGGCGGAGGTGAGCGCCCTGCGCGCCGCACATCAAGGCTGGCCCGGGTGATGACGCTGGCGATCGCCGAGAACGGACCTCGGAGCCTCCTGCGGACGTATGGTCAGCGGGAGATGCCGCGCATGGAGCGCATGGCCGCGGCCCGCCTGCGGGGCGCACGCGCCGGGTCCGCCTCGAACTTCGAGGCTCTGTTCCGCGAGCACTGGCCGCGCGCGCACCGCGCCGCGTACCTGATCGTCCACGACGCCGCCGCCGCGGAGGACATCGCCCAGGAGGCGTTCCTGTCGGCGATCCGTGCCATGGACCGCTTCGACCGCCGGCGTCCGTTCGGCCCGTGGCTCAACCGCATCGTCGTCAACCGCGCGATCGACTGGGCACGCGCCCGCGCGTTGCGGCGTGAGGTGGGCGCCGCGACGGTGGGCGATGCATCGCTGCTCGACCGCCCTGGTGAGGCCGTCGCGGCGTCCGACCGCGCCGCAACCGAGGGCGCGAACCCGTACTCCGACGAGCTGGTTGCCGCGCTCGCGGCGCTGTCGCCGGAGCACCGAGCGGTGGTCGTGCTGCGCTACCTGCTCGAGTACACGCCCGGCGAGATCGCTCGGCTGCTCGAGCTGCCGCGCGGCACGGTGAACTCCCGGCTGCGACGTGCGCTCGACCAGCTCGGAGCGAGCCTCGGGGAGGTGGGACCGTGAACGAGGACCGGCTCCGCGAGCTGCTGCGCGATCGAACCATCCCCGACGAGGAGGCCGCTGAAGAGCGAGCCTGGCACGTCGTCCGAGCCGCCTTCGAGCAGCGAGATCGCAAGCCCGCTCCGACCATCCACCGGCGCCGCGCTCGACTCGCGCTCGCGCTCGCCGCCGCGCTCGTCCTCGCCGCGGCTCTCGCGCTCACCCCGGCCGGCGCGAAGGTCGGTGACCTGATCAGCGACGTCGTCGATCCCGGCCGCGAGCGCGCGGAGCCGGCGCTGACCGAGCTTCCGACCGATGGCCCGCTGCTCGTGGAGTCCGCCCGAGGGCCGTGGATCGTGCAGCCCGACGGCTCCAAGCGCCTGCTCGGCGACTACGACCAGGCGACCTGGTCGCCGAGCGGATTGTTCGTTGCCGTCACCCGAGGCCACGAGCTGATCGCCGTGGTCGGCGACCCGAGCGCCGTCGGCGAGCCGGCGGGGACGGTGCGCTGGTCCCTGGCGAGACCGCAGCGAGTCAGCGACCCGGTGTGGGCCGGACCGCAGGTTGCGACCCGGATCGCATACCGAAGCGGCGACTCGTTGCGGGTCGTCGCCGGGGACGGAACCGATGACAGGCTCCTCGACACGCGCGTGAGCGGCACCTCGCCGGCTTGGAAGCCAGGCGGGCGCCATCTCCTGACCTACGCCGATCGCAACGGCCGCGTGAGGCTCGTGAACGCCGACTCGGGGCGCGAGCTGTGGGCATCGGCTCGGATCACGACCGAGATCGAGAGCCTCGAGTGGTCGGCCGACGGGCGGAGCCTGCTCGTGCTGACAAGCTCCTTCTTCGTCGTGCTGGACGAGAGCGGCGATTCGATCGCCAAGGGACCGACAGGGGAACCGGCGACAGCGGCCGCCTTCTCGCCACAGAGCGGACGGATAGCGCTGGTTCGCCGCTCCACGGGGAAGGCGCCGCCGGGACGGAGCGAGCTCGTGCTACTCGACGTCGACGGGTTCGGTGAGCGCCGGCTGTTCGACGGGCCCGGTCGGTTCACCGACGTCACGTGGTCCCCCGACGGCGAATGGCTGCTGCTCTCGTGGCGGGACGCCGACCAGTGGTTGTTCATCCGCCCCAGCGACGAGCGGGTCGTCGCCGTGTCGAACATCTCGCGCCAGTTCGACCCCGGCGCAAGCGACCCGCGGGCGTTCCCGCGCGTCAGCGGCTGGTGCTGCTCGCCCTAAGCGCGAGCCCCTGAGCTACGACGGTCCGATAATCCGGGCATGCGCCCGCTCCGCCCAATGCTCGCCCGGGAGGCCACCCGTCCGCCGCAGGACGACGGGTGGGGGTTTGAGATCAAGTGGGACGGGGTGCGGGCGCTCGCCCACTCGGGACCGGACGGGTTCCGGATCGAGAGCCGCCGGGGCGAGGACATCACGGCGCGCTATCCGGAGCTCGCCGGGCTCGGGGAGGCGCTCGGCGGGCGCTCCGCGGTCCTCGACGGGGAGGTCGTCGCCTTCGACGACGAGGGCCGACCGAGCTTTCAGCGCCTCCAGCTCCGCATGGGGCTCACCTCCGCCCTCACGATCCAGCGGCGCGTTCCGCAGACGCCGGTGACCTACATGATCTTCGATCTCCTCCACATCGACGACACCTCGACGCTGGAGCTGCCCTACGAGGAACGGCGGCGACTGCTCGCGGAGCTTGGGCTCGACGGCCCTCACTGGCAGACACCAAGTCATCACCTCGGGGAGGGTCAAGCGCTGCTCGAGGCGGCGCGCGTCCGCGGGCTCGAGGGCGTTGTCGCTAAGCGGCTCGACAGCCCCTACCGCCCGGGCGGGCGCACGGGCGAGTGGATCAAGGTGCGCAACTGGCGCCGACAGGAGTTCGTGATCGGGGGCTGGATGCCGGGCGAGGGCGGGCGCGGCGGGCGGGTGGGCTCGCTCCTGGTCGGCTACTACGACTCGACGCCGGACGAGGCGCGCGGGCTGGAGCGTCCGCCGCTGCTGATCCACTCCGGCGGCGTGGGGAGCGGATTCTCCAACGACGAGATCGACCGCCTCACCCGGATGCTGAGCGCGCGGAGCCGCGAGACGACCCCGTTCGACGTCGGCGCCCCGAAGCGGCCCGGCGCGCGCTTCTGCGAGCCGGAGCTCGTCTGCGAGGTCAAGTTCACCGAGTGGACCCACGAGGGCACCCTCCGCCAGCCCGTGTACCAGGGCCTGCGAGATGACAAGGACGCTCGAGAAGTTGTCCGCGAGCAGTAGGCTCCCGGCGATGAGCGAGGCGAACCGCGCACTGATCCGCACCCTCTACGAGGCGCTCGACCGCGGCGACGGCGAGGCGCTGGCGGCGTGCTACGCGCCGACGGCGCGCTTTCGCGACCCCGCGTTCGGCGAGCTCAGCGGAGAGGAGGCGGGCGACATGTGGCGGATGCTCACCGAGCGCGCCGAGGACCTCTCGGTCGAGCTCGCCGAGCACGACGCCGACGACGCGAGCGGCACCGCCCACTGGATCGCCCGCTACACCTTCACGGACACCGGGCGCCCGGTCGTCAACGACGTCCGCGCCCGCTTCCGGTTCGCCGACGGCCGGATCGCCGAGCACGTGGACGATTTCAGCTTCTTCGCCTGGTCGCGCCAGGCGCTCGGCCCCCTCGGCCTCGCGCTCGGGTGGACGCCGCTGCTTCCCGCGATGACACGGCGCCGGACGCGCGGGAGGCT
>JBOGZH010000130.1:0-5370 GCA_050697095.1 Solirubrobacterales bacterium | reverse complement strand
CGGGGCGCCCGGATTTGAACCGGGGACCTCACCGACCCGAACGGTGCGCGCTACCAGGCTGCGCCACGCCCCGAGGGGCTCAGTCTACGACCTCCGCTACCGCCGCTTCGATCTCGTCCAGGGAGGGGGCCTCTTCGAGCTGGCGCGTGCCTGCCGGCCCATCGACGATCACCGCCGGCTGCGCGGGGAGGCGCAGCTCGGCCGCGAGCTCCGCGTCGGCGATAACGCGGGCCTCGACCCCGGGGGAGTCGAGATCGTCCTTCCACGCCCCCTCGTCGAACTCGGGCCCCGGCACGGCGGCGGCGACGCGGTCGAGGAACTCTTCCTCGACCCCGGCGACCTCGGCCTCGTCCACGTTGAGGAACAGCAGGTGTGAGTACTGCCACTGCGTGCCCTGCTCGCCCGCCGCCGTGGCGGCGAGCGCGCCCGCGGTCACCCCCCGCGGCCCGAGCGAGAAGTGGCGCAGCTCCAGCCGGGCCTCGCCGGGCCTCACCAGGCCCTCGATCAGCCCCGGGACGATCTCGAACTGGTACTCACCGCATTTGGGGCACTGGACGTCGTTGAAGATCGAGATCGTCACCGGGGCGTCGGGTGAGCCGAGCGAGTCTCCCTCCTGCTCGATGCCGCCGTAGAGGCGCTGCGCCGCCTGCGCGCCCTCGACCGGCGGCGCCGGGCCCTTCTCCCCGACGGATATCGACACGATCGCGGCGAGGATCGCCGCGCCGAGGAGTCCGAGCGCGACAAGCGGAACGAAGCGGCTCCGCATCTACGACGCAACAGCTTTGTAATAGCGGACCGCGAGGCCCGTGAGGAGGGTGCCGAACCCCTCCTCGACCGACACGCCCCGCGCGCTCGCGTACGCCTCCAGGCCCTGAGCCTCGATCGCGGCGCTGCGCTCCACCACCTCGTCGACGAGGTCGGGATGCTCGTCGCAGAAGAACGCGCCCATCGAGTACAGGTCGGTGTCCGTGAGGGACTCCAGGAAGGCGCTTCGCTCGCTCACCGGCACATCGTAGTCCGGCCGACAGGGACCTCCGGGGGCCCGCCCACCAGTTCGCAAATAGCGGAGAAACCGGTTGACACGTCAGGGCGAGGCTGTATACATCGGAGTACCGGAGAGAGACGAGGAGGTAGCTGTGGCGAATCACCTGACGCCGACCGAGCTCGCCGAAGAGGTCAACATGAAGCGGCGGGAGGTGATCGCCAAGTGCATGGAGATGGGGGTGCCCATCTTCAACGGCCGGATCGACAAGACTCTCTTCGTTTCCTCCCTACGCCACCTCCAGCGGCAGGGAAAGCAACAGGCGACAGCCTGACATAAACTCTCGCTCAGCAGACCCGCTCGGCGCCCCGGGTGCGTGAACGCGTCCGGCCGCGGGCAGAGGGAGGAGAGGAGATGGAGACAGCCACGGTCACCACGCGTGAGCCGGCGACCCGCAGCGTGACGATCGCCGACCTCCTGCCGCTCGCGGTGCAGCGGTACGGCGCCGACCCGGCGGTCGAGTACAGGGACGCCTCCGGCGCCTGGGTGAGCAAGTCGTTCAACGAGGTCGGTGACACCGTCCGCCAGCTCTCCTTGGGCCTGATGGGGCTCGGGATCGAGAAGGGGGACAAGGTCGCGCTCCTCGCCAACACGCGCGCCGAGTGGACCTACTTCGACTTCGCGGCGTTGACCGCGGGCGCGACCGTGGTCCCGATCTACCAGACGAACTCCCCCGAGGAGTGCCTGTACGTGCTCGAGAACTCCGACGCCAAGGCGGTCGTCGTCGAGGACGGCGAGCAACTCGAGAAGGTCCGCGAGGTTCGCGACTCGCTGCCGAGGCTCGAGCACGTGATCCTGATGACGGGATCGGGCGACGACGCGATCTCGATGGAGGACCTCGTCCAGCGCGGCTCGGGGCGCTCCGAGTCCGACTGGGAGGAGCGCTGGCGCTCGGTCACGCCGAAGGACATCTGCACCTTCATCTACACGTCGGGCACGACGGGGCCGCCGAAGGGATGCGTGATCTCGCACGGCAACTACCGCTCCATGCTCGACATGTCGGAGGAGACAAGCGTGCTCGAGCGGGGTCGGACGACCTATCTCTACCTCCCCCTCGCCCACTCCTTCGCCCTGCTGATCCAGCTGCTCAGCTTCGACATCGGCGGCGTGCTCGCGTACTGGGAGCGCGACCCGCTGAAGATCCTTCCCAACCTCGCGGAGGTCAAGCCCCACTACTTCCCGTCGGTCCCCCGGATCTTCGAGAAGATCTACACCGCCGCGACCGCGAAGGCGGAGAAGGCGGGCGGGATCCAGAAGCGGATCTTCTGGTGGGCGATCGGGGTCGGCAAGAAGGTCCGCGAGCTGGAGCGCCAGGGCCGCAAGCCCGGCTTCCTGCTCCAGCGTCAGCACGACCTCGCCGACCGGCTCGTGCTCGGCAACATCCGCAACCTTTTCGGGGGGCGGATCGTCGAGGCGGTTACGGGCGCCGCGCCGATCAACCCCGACATCCTGCGCTTCTTCGACGCCGCCGGCGTGCTCGTCCTCGAGGGCTGGGGGATGACCGAGACCTCGACCGCGGCGACGATCTCGCGGCCCGACGCGTTCAAGTTCGGCACGATCGGCAAGCCGTTCCCGGGCTGTGAGGTGAAGATCGCCCCCGACGGGGAGATCCTGGTGAAGGGCCCGAACGTCTTCCAGGGCTACTACAAGAACGACGAGGCCACGAGGGAGACGCTCGTCGACGGGTGGCTGCACACCGGCGACATCGGCGAGATCGACGAGGACGGCTACATCAAGATCACCGGCCGCAAGAAGGACATCATCATCACCGCCGGCGGCAAGAACATCACCCCCGCCAACCTCGAGGGCGAGATCAAGCAGAGCCAGTGGGTCTCGCAGTGCGTGGTGATCGGCGACCGGCGTCCCTACCTCGTCGCGCTCATCACCCTCGATCCCGAGGAGGTCGCGAAGCTGGCCGCCGAGGACGACGCGGTCGCCGACGACCCCGCGTCCTGGGCCACCAACGCCCGAATCCGGGCCCTGATCGACGCGCATATCGAGACGGTCAACCAGAAGTTCGCCCGCGTCGAGCAGGTGAAGAAGTTCGAGATCCTGCCCCGGGACTTCTCCCAGGAGGGCGGCGAGCTGACGCCTACGATGAAGGTCAAGCGCGCCGTCGTCGCGGACAAGTACGAGGGCCAGATCGAGGGCCTGTACGCCGGTTAGAGGAGTTGCTCCATGGCCGCGTGCGCCCGGGGGCGCGCGTGGCCGAGCAGGTCGAGGACGCAGGGGGCGAAGTGTGCTCCCTGCACACGAGCGCCCGAGGACGAAGAGATGCGACGTGCCACGCGCGTCATCGGGTGTGCGTGGTCGTGGAACAGCTCATCTGGGGCCGAGGCCCCGGGCGCTCAGTCCGATCCGGTCTGGCGAAGCAGCGCGCCGGTCGTCTGCTCCAGCACCCGTCGCCACGCCGAGGTCTCCTCGCGCTCCTCGCGCTCGACCTCGTCGAGCACATGGCGCACCCGGCGGGCGGAGATCTCGATCCCGTGGCGTCCCGCGATCGACTTGTAGCGGTCGTACTCGCGGGCGAGCCGCAGGGTGACCGACTCGAAGCCGTGCTTGGCGATCCGGAGCCGGGCCGAGTAGTCGAGGATCGAGGTCCCGAACATCAGCTCGTCGTCCGGCTCCGGCTCGATCAGGATGATGTCCACGCCGGGGTACTTGCGCTCCCAGTCCTCGACCGCCCGGTGGAGCCGGTCGTGGGAGATCATCCGGAAGGCCTGGTTGCCGATCGCCGCGAACCCCATGTCGGAGATGTGGCGGGCGCGGGTCCCGAGGACGGTGGGGATCTGGTGGCTGAAGTCGTTCACGAAGGGCACGAGCGGGTTGACGACGACGACGAACTTCGCCCCCCGCTCAACCGCCACGTCCACGTTCGTAGTCGAGCGGATGCCTCCGTCCACGAAGTGGCGCCCACGCAACTCGACCGGCGTGTAGACCATCGGCAGCGCGGTCGAGGCGGCGACGGCGCTGGAGATCGGGAGGTCCCTCCATTCCCCCTCTCCGAATACGACCCGCTCGGTGGTGTCGAGATCGGTGGCCGGCAGGTATAGCTCCGGATCGAGGAGCCGGAAGTCGTTCGTGCGGTCGGGGTCGGAGAGGACCTCCTCCACGTAGCTCTCGATCCCCCGGCCGTCATACAGCCCGGTGGGAAGCGCCCCGGCGAGCCCGGTGATCACATCCATCAACGAGACGTCGCCGAGCCGCCCCGCGAGCTCGCGCGCCGCTCCCGCGAGCCGGAGCGGGAACACCAGCGCCCGCGTCGCGAAGCCGCGGTAGTTGGGCCGCAGCACCGTTCCCTGGTCCATCTCCTTGATCGGCGAGGGCAGGTGCCTGTTCAGCACCCGCATCATCTCCTCCGGCGTGACCCCGTTCGCGAGCAAGCTGGCGATGAACGAGCCCGCGCTCGTCCCGACGTAGACGTCAAACTCGTTCACGGTGCGGTTCACCGACAGCAGGTCGAGCGCCCGCAGGGCGCCGATCTCGTACACGCCCCCCGTGAACCCGCCGCCGCCGAGGACCAGCGCCGTCTTGGACGGCCGCCCGCGGCGTCGCCGGACCCCCGCGGTGCGCTGCTGCCCCGCCGGCGTGTCGAACTCGACGACCTCGCCCATCGCGGGCGGTTATACCAGGCTGCACGGCCAGCCAGCCCGGGGCGGCGTACGCTGATGCGAATGCGTACTACGCGTTGGGGGCGTCGCCCCTCGCCGGTAGCCGCGCCAGGCGGTCCTTAGGGCGCCCTAACGCTTCTACACGACTTAGGGTACCCTAACGCTGCACGGAATCCGACCGAACCGGGTTGGCGTCGTCGCCCGGCGAACCGACAACACAAAGGGGGATCGATGAACGAACCTTCCGGCGCCGGTGCGGCGCCTCAGCTTCGACCCGGCGCTCGAGCCCGGGCGGCCGTGCTCTGCGCAGCGAGCCTGGCCGCTGGGGCATCGCTCGCCGCCTGCGGTGACGATGGCGGAGACGGCACTCTGACCGTTTACTCGGGCCGCGAGGAGGAGCTCGTCGCCCCGCTGTTCGACCGCTACGAAGAGGAGAGTGGCGACGAGGTCGAGGTCCGGTACGGCGACTCCGCCGAGCTCGCGGCGACGATCCTCGAGGAGGGGGACAACAGCCCGGCGGACGTCTTCTTCAGCCAGGACGCCGGGGCGCTCGGGGCGCTGGAGAAGGAGGGTCGGCTCGCGGAGCTGCCCGTCGAGCTGGTCGGGGAGGTCGATCCGGAGTTCCGCTCCACGGAGGGCCGCTGGGTTGGCACGTCGGGGCGGGCGAGAGTGGTCGCCTACAACACGGAGGAGCTCTCCGAGCGCGACCTCCCCGCC
>JBOGZH010000129.1:0-15286 GCA_050697095.1 Solirubrobacterales bacterium | reverse complement strand
ATGGTGGCCCGCTTCTGGCGAGCGAGAGTCAAGCATGGCAAGGACGCAGGGAGCCGGAATGGCAGCGCCATTGCGGCGACCGAGGACGCAGCCAGGCGCAGACTCGCAGCCGCCAGAACGGGGCATCCATTGGTGGACGGGGCACTAGGCGCCGTGGACGTTCGGGATAGGATCAGGCCGAGTTGCCTAGCGGACCCGAACGCCACCCCGCCCGCACTCGGGCGGCTGCAACCACTTCGCCGGCCGTCGTCCTCGGTCGCTCGCGTGCCGCTGGCACGCTTCGCTCCCTGCGTCCTAGCCCGGCTCGGTTTTCGCGCGCCCGAGCACTGACGGGGTAGCGCTCGTGCCCGCTCACGACGTACTCGTAATCGGAGCGGGGCTTGCGGGCCAGCGCGCGGCGCTCGCCGCCGCCGAGCAGGGCGTATCGGTCGGGATCATCAGCAAGGTCCACCCCGTCCGCTCGCACTCCAACGCGGCCCAGGGGGGGATCAACGCGGCGCTCCAGCCCGACGACTCGTGGGAGTCGCACGCGTTCGACACCGTCAAGGGCTCGGACTACCTCGGCGACCAGGATGCGATCGAGATCATGTGCCGCGAGGCGCCGGAGGAGATCCTCCACCTCGAGCACCTCGGCGTCACCTTCCACCGCAACGAAGAGGGCAAGCTCGGCACGCGCGCCTTCGGCGGCGCGTCGGCGGCGCGCACCTACTACGTCGCCGACATCACCGGCCAGGCGATCATGCACGTGCTGTACGAGCAGCTGATGAAGTACGCGGAGCTGATCGACCGCTACGAGGAGTGGTTCACGAGCGGGCTCGTCCTCGACACGGACGGGAACTGCGTCGGCGCGATCACCCGCAACGTGGCCGACGGGTCGATGGAGCTGTTTCGCGCCAGGGCGGTGATCCTCGCGACCGGCGGGAACGGCCAGATGTACCGGCCGACCACGAACGCCCTGATCTGCACAGGCGACGGGATCTCGCTCGCGTACAGAGCCGGCGCGAAGCTGATGGACATGGAGATGGTCCAGTACCACCCGACCACCCTCGCCGGGAAGGGCTTTTTGATCACCGAGGGTGCACGGGGCGAGGGTGCGCACCTGCTGAACGCGAGCGGGGAGCGCTTCATGGAGCGCTACGCGCCGAACAAGATGGAGCTCGCCTCGCGCGACGTCGTCTCCCGCGCGGAGCAGACCGAGATCGACGCGGGGCGGGGGTTCCCGGACGGGACCGTCGCCCTCGACATCACCGTGGTCCCGCGCAAGCGGATCCATGAGGCGCTGCGCGAGATCGTCCTCGTCGGCCGGGACTTCGCCGGCGTCGACATCACCCGCGAGCCGATCCACATCAAGCCGGGCAACCACTACACGATGGGCGGGGTGAAGACCGACGTGATGGGGCGCACGAACGTGCCGGGCCTGTACGCGGCCGGTGAGGTCGCGTGCGTGTCGGTGCACGGCGGCAATCGGCTGGGCGCGAACTCGCTGCTCGACACGCTGATCTTCGGTCGCCGTTCGGGCGAGGACGCCGCCGAGCGCGCGAAGGACGCGAACCCCCATCCGGGGAATCCGTCTGCCGCCGCGCTCAGCGACGAGGAGAGCAGGATCGCCGAGATCATGGGGCGCGAGCGCGGCTCGGGACGGCGGATCTCGACCCTGAAGGAGGAGCTCGGCGACACGCTGGACGAGCATCTCGGGGTGTTCCGGCACGCCGAGGGCATACAGGTCGCGCTCGATCGGGTGAGGGCGCTGAAGGAGCAACTCGGGAGCGCCTACATCGATGATCGCGGCGCCGTCTTCAACCAGGACGTGATCGGCGCGGTCGAGCTGGGCTTCCTGATCGACAATGCCGAGTGCACGTGCGTGGCTGCGCTTCACCGCACCGAGAGCCGGGGCGCCCACTACCGCACCGACCATTCGGAGCGCAACGACGAGGAATGGCACAAGCACATCGTCCTGTCGCCGAGCGCGGAGGGCCCGGAGATCGAATACTCCGATGTGACGATGACGCAGTGGGAGCTCGCGGAGCGGACGTACTGATGGCAGTCATCAGTTGTCAGTTGTCAGTTGTGAGTTGTCCGGGTCGGAGCGTTAGGGTCAACCTGTATGGCTGAGTTCCAGCTGAAGGTGCGGCGGTATCAACCCGAGTCGGGGGACCCGCCCTACTGGCAGCAGTACGACGTCGAGCTCGACGAGACCCTGAGCGTGCTCGACGGGCTGCTCCAGGTCCGGGACCGCGAGGACGGGACCCTCGTGGTCCGGTGCTCCTGCCGCGCCGCGATCTGCGGCTCCTGCGGAGTGAAGATCAACGGCGAGTCGGCGCTGGCGTGCAAGACGAAGCTCCGCGACGCGCACGCGTTCGCGAACCGATGGAACGGCGGCAGCGAGCCAATCGTCGTGGAGCCGATGGGGAACATGCCGGTGGTGAAGGACCTGGTGACCGACATGGAGGCCACCCACTGGACGAAGATCCGCCGCGTCACCCCATGGCTGCTCCCCGAGGGCGATCCGCCCGAGCGCGAGTACGTCGTTCCGCCCGAGTCGATGATCGACGTCACGCAGTCGATGGCGTGCATCCAGTGCGGTGCGTGCGTCTCCGCCTGCCTCTCGATGGAGGCCGATCCCGACTTCATCGGGCCGGCGGCGCTGGCCAAGGCGTACCGGTTCGTCGGCGACCCGCGCGACGAGCAGCACGCGGAGCGCCTCAACGACCTCGCCCAGGACCCGCACGGGATCTACGACTGCACTCACTGCTTCAGCTGCATCGACGCGTGCCCGAAGGGCGTCGCGCCGATGGACCAGATCATGCGCCTGCGGCGCCTTGCCGCGGACGAGCACGGGATCGACGACGTCAACAACGGCCGCCGCCACGAGGCCGCGTTCACGAAGATCATCGAGCGCAAGGGCACGCTCGACGAATCGCTGCTGCTCCAGGAGTCCTACGCCGCGGGCGTGAAGGGCAAGCTGATGCCGACGCCGGGGGCGATCAAGGGGCTGATCGGCTCTCTGCCGACGGCCGTGCGCGGGCTGCGCACCGGAAAGATGCGCTCGCTGCGAAAGCTGATCCCCGGCGTCCACCACAAGCTGCCCGGGGACGCCCAGAACAACGTGAAGCGGATCTACGCCCACGCGGAGGACCACCGCGTGGAGCTCAACCTCTACATCAAGGGCGAGGAGGCCGAGCAGGAGGCGCCCGAGGAGGCCGTCGAGCCCGAGCCCGACGAGGAAGCGGACCGATGAAGGTCGCGTACTGGCCCGGCTGCGTGTCGCGCGGGTTCACACCCGAGCTGCACGGCTCGATGGCCCTCGTCGCAGAGCGGCTCGGAATCGAGTTGGTTGAGCTGGACCGCGCCAACTGCTGTGGGGCGGGGGTGATCGCGGAGCACAACCAGGAGCTCGTCGACACGCTCAACGCGCGCACCTTTGCGCTCGCCCAGAAGACCGGGCTGTCGATGATGAACATCTGCTCGACCTGCCAGGGGGCGCAGTCCGAGTGCCAGGAGCGGCTCGATGCCGACACCGCGTACCGCGCCCACATCAACGAGGCCCTGTCCGCCGAGGGCCTCGCCTACGAGCGCGGGATATCGAACAAGAACTTCCTCTGGCTGCTGGTCGAGGACTACGGCCTCGGCCGGCTCGCCAACCAGGTCAAGAGCACGCTCGAGGGCCTCCGCGTGGGCCCGTTCTACGGCTGCTACATCGTGCGGCCCAAGCACCGGCTCGGGTACGACGAGCGGCCGGAGCGCGACCTTTACCTGGAGCAGGTGATCGAGGCGCTCGGCGGTGAGGTCGTGGAGTACGCCGGCGCGCGCAAGTGCTGTGGGTTCCCGATCGTGACGATGAACCGCGAGACCTCGCTGCGCCAGGCCGGGACGCACGTCGGCGACGCGCTCGACGCGGACGCCGACTGCCTCGTCACCCCGTGCCCCCTGTGCCACCTGAACCTGGACATGCAGCAGCCCGAGGCGGCGAAGATCGTCGGCCGCGACCTCGGCCTCGCCGTGCTTCACCTTCCCCAGCTCGTCGGGCTGGCGCTGGGCTTCACCCCGAAGGAGCTCGGGATGGGCAAGCACATCGCCTCGACGGAGTGGGTCGAGGAGCGGCTCTCGGCCGTCCCCGCAGGCTAAGCCTCTTTCGCGCGCTCCTCCATCCGGCGCTCGATCCAGCTCGCTCCGACCGTGTCGGTGAGGCCGTGGGCGAGGATCGAGGACAGGATCACGAACGCCGCGACGTCGAAGACGAGCGAGCCCTCGGCGACCGCGCGATCGAGCACGAGCAGGGCGAACAGCATCGACGCCACCCCCTTGGGACCAAACCAGGCGATGAACAGCTTCTGCGGTCGCGGCAGCCTGGTGCCGACGAGCGCCGCCATCACCGCGACGGGACGCGCGATCAGCAGCGCGAGGGGGATGAAGGCGACCAGCGCCCAGACCGAGCCCTCGTAGCCGGTCGTGACGATGAAGGCACCGAAGAGGAAGAACGTGATCACCGCGAAGATCGAGCTGACGTTCTCGGCAAAGGCGACGAAGCTGTCGGGCACTTCGTGCTCCTCCCTGGCCAGAGCGATCCCGGCCACGAACGCCGCGATCAGACCGTTCCCGAAGGTGACGTCGGCGAGCCCGAACGCGGCGAGCCCGAAGCCGACCGCGTAGATGCCCTCGTAGCGCGCCGTGATCCCACCGCCGGGCAACCGGTTGTGCAGGCGGCCGCCGATCATGCCCACGGTGATCCCGATCAGCGCGCCGACCCCGGCCTCGCCGAGCAGCTCAAGCCCCTCGCGGCCGGCGTCCCCACCGGGGGTGGCGAGGACGAGGAAGAAGAGCACGAACGGGAGCGCGAGGCCGTCGTTGAGACCCGATTCGAGGTTCAGGGTGTGACGGATCACCGCAGGCACCCGCTGAGCGGTGACGACGGCGGAAGTGACCACCGGATCGGTGGGCGACAGGATCGCGGCAAGCAGGAACGCCTCGGCCCAGCTGAGATCGGGAAACAGGACTGTCGCACCGAGCGCGAGCAGCCCCATCGTCACCGGCATCGCAAAGGCCAGCGCGCGCGCCGGCGGCCCCCAGTGCCGGCCGAGCAGCTCGCGCTCGACGAACATCCCGTCGGAGAACAGGGTAAGGATCAGCGCCAGCTCGATCATCTCGAGCACTCCGGGATCCCGAGCCTGAACGGAGATCACATCCGTCGCGGCCAGGCCGACCCCGAGCGAGACGGCGAGCACCGAGATCGAGAGCACCGTGCCACGCATCACGCCGGAGAGCGCAGCCGACACGGCAAGCAGCAGCCCGACGATCAGCAGCGCCTCGCCGAAGCCGATGTCCATCCCGGGGCTTAGCTCAGCCGATCTTTACGGGCTCTCGCGCGGCCCTGACCTGACCGCGCTCGTGCAGGAGCTCGGCGACCTGGACCGCGTTGGTCGCGGCGCCCTTACGGAGGTTGTCCCCCACCACCCACATGTTGATGCAGCGCTCGTGCGAGGGGTCGCGCCGGATCCGGCCGACGAGCACCTCGTCGCGCCCCGCGGCGTCGATCGCCAGGGGGTAGATGCCCTCGTGCGGAGCGTCCACGACCATGATCCCGGGGTGAGCGGCGAGCAGCTCGCGGCACTCCTCCGGCGAGAGGGTCTCGCGCGTCTGGACGTTGACCGACTCGGAGTGCCCGGTGACCACGGGGACGCGCACGCAGGTCGAGGAGATCCCGAGCTCCTCGGTGGCGCCGAGGATCTTGCGCGTCTCGTTCATCACCTTGCGCTCCTCGGTCGTGTAGTCATCACCCTCGGCGAAGGTTTCGACCTGGGGGATCACGTTGAAGGCGACCTGATGCGGGAAGACCTCAGGCTCGGGTCGCTTTCCCTCGAGCACCTCCTTCGACTGCGCGCGCAGCTCGTCGATCGCGCGCCGCCCGGTTCCGGACACCGACTGGTAGGTGGACACGACGATCCGCTCGATCCCGACCGCGTCCCAGATCGGCTTCAGCGCGACGACGGCCTGCATCGTCGTGCAGTTCGGGTTCGCGACGATCCCGCGATGCTCGTCGATCGCGTCGTCGTTGACGCCCGCGACGACGAGCGGCACGTCGTCGTGCATGCGCCAGTAGCTCGTATTGTCCACGACCACCGCCCCCGCATCGGCGAACCGGGGCGCCCACTCCGCGCTCACCGAGCCGCCCGCCGAGGACAGCACGATGTCGAGCCCCTCGATCGAGTCGGGGGAGAGCGGCCGGCACTCGAGGTTGCGCCCGGCGAACTCGACCCGCTTCCCCACCGAGCGCTCCGAGGCGAACGGAACCACCTCGCTCGCCGGAAAGCCGCGCTCCGCGAGGACCTCGAGGATCGTCGAGCCGACGGCGCCCGTGGCTCCGACGACACCGACCCTATAGCCGTTGTCACTCATGAGGTCACCGTCGGCCGGTGCTCCGCCCCGGCCGGCTCCTCGCGGCGGACGGCGTCCTCGCCGAGCTCGAACGCCTCGTGCAGGGCCTTCACCGCGGCCGGCACCTTATCGGCGGCGACGACGCACGAGATCTTGATCGGCGAGGTGGCGATCATCTCGATGTTGATCCGCTGATCGCCGAGGACCTTGAACACCTTCGCGGCGACGCCGGGGTGGCTGCGCATCCCGGCGCCGACGATGGACACCTTCCCTATCTGCTCATCGGTCTCGACACCGCTCGAGAGGTCGAGCTCGCGGATCGCCGCGACCGCCGCCTCCAGCTCCTCGCCGGTGACGGTGAAGGAGAGGTCGGCGCCATGCTGCGCCTCGACGGGTTCGTTCTGGATGATCATGTCGACGTTCACGTTCGCATCGGCGAGCGCGCCGAAGATCCGGCCCGCCACGCCCGGCTCGTCGCGGACGCCCGTCATCGTGACGCGCGCCTCCTCCTCGGAGTGGGTCACGGCTGTCACGAGCGGTCTCTCCATGGTTTCGTCCTCGGCCAGGACGAGGGTACCGGGGGCGTCCTCGAACGAGCTGCGGCAGTGGAGCCGGACCGCGTGGTTCCGGGCGTACTCGACGGCCCGAAGCTGCAGCACCTTGGCGCCCGACGCGGCCATCTCGAGCATCTCCTCGAACGAAACCATCTTGAGCTTGCGGGCGTCCGGGACGATTCGCGGGTCGGCGCTGAACACGCCCTGGACGTCGGTGTAGATCTCGCACACGTCGGCCCCGAGCGCCGCCGCGAGCGCGACAGCGGTGGTGTCGGATCCGCCGCGCCCGAGCGTGGTCACGTCGCGGCTGTCGCCGGAGACGCCCTGGAAGCCGGCGACGAGCACGATCCGGTCATCGGCGAGCTTCTCCCGGATCCGGTCCGCGCGGACGTCGAGGATCCGGGCCTTGGTGTGGGAGGAGTCGGTGACGATCCCCGCCTGCGAGCCGGTGAGCGAGATCGCCTGGTGGCCGAGGTCGTGGATCGCCATCGCACACAGCGAGCAGGAGATGCGCTCGCCCACCGAGAGCAGCATGTCGAGCTCCCGCGGCTCGGGGCGATCCGAGACCTCGCGTGCCATCGCAACCAGCTCGTCGGTGCCCTTGCCGCGGGCGGAGAGCACCGCGACGACGCGGTTCCCGCGCTCGCGCGCGCCGACGATCCGCCTCGCGGCGCGCCTGATGTCGTCGGGCTCGGCGACCGAGGTGCCGCCGAACTTCATCACGACGAGATTTCGCTCTTCGGTGGCTTCCAATTCGGTCAATCCTTACGAGGGGCGAGGATAGCCACGAGCGCCGCCGCGGTGAACCGCTGTGGTCCCCGGCCTGTGACATCGCGCACACAACGCTCTGCGAGATATATCCCCGTGATATATTGGGCCGCGATATGGAGCTCAGCAGCACCGCCTATGTGATTCTCGGACTGCTTCGTAAGGGCGCGAAGACCGGGTACGAGATCAAGGCCGTCGTCGACCGCTCGACCCGCTTCTTCTGGGCGGCGAGCTACGGGCAGATCTATCCCGAGCTGCGCAAGCTCGCGGAGGCGGGGTTGATCGAGGGCGCCTCGAAGCCGAGCGGCGGCCGGAAGCGCACCGAGTACCGGCTCACCCCGGCGGGGCGCAAGGAGCTCCGCCGCTGGCTCGAGATCGAGCCCGAGGTGTTCGAGATGCGCGACGAGGGGCTGCTGAAGCTGTTCTTCGCCGGAGCGTCGCCCGACGCGGCCCCGAAGGCGATCGAGGCGAAACGCGCGTATCACGAGGAGAAGCTGCGCCAGCTCGCCGAGATCGAGCCGCTGGCGAAGGCCGCGCCCGATCGCTTCCCGTACATGGTCCTCCGCTACGGGGTCGCGTTGAGCGAGCTCGCGATCGAGTGGTGCGACGCCGCGCTGGCGGAGCTGAGGGAGGAAGACGAGCAAGCCCGCGAGAGCAGGAGGTCCGCCTGATGTTCCCCTACCTTGCCTCGCTCGCCACCCGCCGCGGGAGGGCCGTTGTCCTCTTCAGCGTCGTCGTCTTCATCGCCGCGGGCGCGTTCGGCGCCGGCGTCGCCGACCGGCTCGAGCCCTACGGCGCCGACGACCCCGACACCGAGAGCGTGCTCGCCGACGAGCGCCTCGAGGCCGCCGGATACAGCGAGACCGGCGCGATCGTGCTGATGGAGAACCTGGACGTCGAATCGAGCCAGGGTCGCGAGCGGGTCCAGCGCTACGCGCGGCGGATTGTCGCCGAGCCGGAGGTCGCGGACGTCGCGAGCTTCTACAGCACCGGCTCGCGTTCCTTCGTCTCCCGCGACGGCGACGCCACATACCTGGGCGTCCGCTTCACCACGATGGACGACGACGCCGAGCAGGACGCCGCGACGCGAATCGTCGACGAGCTCGAGGGCAAGCCCGGCATCACGGTGGGCGGTGGGGCGGTGGCCCGCGAGCAGGTCAACACCCAGGTCGAGGAGGACCTGCGGACGGCGGAGCTGTACGCGTTCCCGCTCCTCTTCCTGCTCTCGCTCCTGTTCTTCCGCAGCCTCGTCGCCGCGCTGCTGCCGCTGGTTGTCGGCGCGCTGACGATCGTGAGCACGTTCCTGATGCTGACCGTGGCGAGCGAGCTGACCTCGGTGTCGATCTTCGCCCTCAACCTGGTCACGGGGCTGGGGCTCGGGCTGGCGATCGACTACAGCCTGTTCATGGTCTCCCGCTACCGGGAGGAGATCGCCCGCTCGGGGCCCGGCCTGGAGGCGATGCGGCGCACGATGGCGACCGCGGGTCGAACGGTCCTCTTCTCCTCCCTGACCGTCGCCGGAGCGCTCGCGGGGCTGCTCGTCTTCCCGCAGCGCTTCCTGTACTCGATGGGGCTGGGAGGAGCGCTCGTCGCGCTGATCGCCGCGGCGATCGCCCTCATCGTCCTGCCCGCGATCCTCGCCCTGCTGGGCTCGCGGGTCAACGCGCTCGCGCCGCGCATCTTGCAGCGCAGCGCGGAGCGCGACGCGCGACCCGCGACCGAGGGGTTCTGGTACCGGCTCTCGCGGACCGTGATGCGCGTTCCGGGCCGGATCGCGGTCGCGAGCGCGGCGCTTCTGATCGCGCTCGGGATCCCCTTCCTATCGATCGAGTTCACGTCCGTGGACGCGCGCGTGCTGCCCGAATCGGCAAGCGCGCGCGAGGTCGACGACGCACTCCGAAGCGACTTCCCGCCCTTCCGCACCACGCCCGTCCAGCTCGCGGTGGGGGGCGACGAGGGCGACGCGCAGCGGGTCGCGCGAGAGGCGAAGCAGGTCGAGGGCGTGGCGGCCGTCAACCCGCCGACCCGGCTCGACGGCGGGCTCTCGGTCGTGGAGGTTGTGTCCAGCAACGGCGCCCTCACCGAGCAGAGCCAGGACCTCGTCGAGGAGCTCCGCGGGCTCCCGGGTGACGTGCTCGTCACCGGAGACGCGGCCCACTTCGTCGATCTGCAGGAAAGCCTCCTCGACCACCTCCCGCTGGTGCTCGCGATCGTCGCCGCGGCGACGATCGTGGTCCTGTTCCTGATGACCGGCTCGATCGTGCTCCCGATCAAGCAGCTCGTGATGAACTTCCTCGGGCTCACCGCCGTCTTCGGGATCCTCGTCCTGATCTTCCAGGACGGGCGCTTCGAAGGACTGCTCGGCTACGAGAGCCAGGGCGCGCTCGAGCCGACCCAGCTCCTGCTGCTGTTCGCGGTCTCGTTCGGGCTCTCCACGGATTACGGCGTATTCCTGCTCTCGCGGATCAAGGAGGCGCGCGACTCCGGCGCCTCGGACTCCGAGTCGGTCGCGATCGGCCTGGAGCGGACCGGGCGCATCGTCACCGCCGCCGCGCTTCTGTTCTCGATCGCGATCGGGGCGTTCGTCACATCCGAGGTGGTGTTCATCAAGCAGCTCGGGCTGGGGACCGCGATCGCCGTCCTGGTGGACGCGACGATCATCCGCGCGCTGCTCGTCCCCTCGCTGATGCAGCTCCTGGGGCGCTGGAACTGGTGGGCGCCGCGGCCGCTGCGCCGCCTGCACGCGCGCGTCGGGCTCAGCGAGGCGTAGGCACCGGGCACGCGGTTGCACCCTACCTCGAGGCGGCTAGCTATGCTGGCCGCGGCTTGTCCATTGGCGCCTCGATATTCCTCATTGCGGCGGGTGCGATCGTGCGCTATGCGTTCACCTTCAGCATCGAGGGCGTGGACCGCGAGGCGCTCGGCCTGATCCTGATGATCGCCGGGTTCGCCGGCCTCGGGATCTCGATCCTCTACATGCTGATGTCGAGCGACCGGCGCAGCCGCGACGACGAGTACTACCAGCGGCCTCCGCCTCCGCCGGGACCGGACGATCCCACCCGGCGCCTCCGCTAGCCGACATCAGGGCGGAAATTTCGCGAGCGAAATTTCCGGTTTGACTACTCCTCCACCGATCGGCGTCCGGCCAGCGCCCGGCCGAGCGTCACCTCGTCGGCGTGCTCGAGGTCGGCGCCGACGGGGAGACCGCTGGCGAGCCTCGTCACCCTGGCCTCGCCCCGGAGGCGCTCGGCGATGTGGAGCGCGGTCGCCTCCCCGGTCGTCGTCGGGTTGGTCGCGAGCACGACCTCCCGCACCTCGCCGTCATCGACGCGGCGCACGAGCTCCTCGATCTTGAGGTCCTCGGGGTCGATGCCGTCGATCGGCGACAGCGCCCCGCCGAGCACGTGGTAGAGGCCCCGGTACTCGTGGGTGCGCTCGATCGGGATCACGTCCGCGGGCTCCTCCACGACGCAGATCAGGGAGCCGTCGCGCCCCTCGTCGGCGCAGATCCGGCAACGGGGGCCCTCGGCGAGGTTGAAGCACACCTCGCACAGGCCGACCTTCTCCTTCACCTCGCGGATCGCGTCCGCCAGCGAGCGCGCCTCATCGTCCTCCGAGCGCAGGATGTGGAAGGCGAGCCGCTGCGCCGTGCGCTGCCCCACCCCCGGCAGCTTCGCCAGCTCGGCGATCAGTCGATTGATCGGCCCGGGCTGCATCGTCAGCCGGACGGCGCGGGTTAGGCGCCGGGCAACCCGGGCATCCCGGGGGTGCCACCGCCCGGCCCGCCGAGCCCGCCGAGGCCGGCGATCCCTCCCATTTGCTCGCTGGCCCGCTCCTGAGCCGCGCGGAGCGCCTCGTTGACTGCCGCGGTCACCATGTCGGCGAGCACCTCGGCGTCCTCGGGATCGATCGCCTCGGGATCGATCGTCAGCTCCAGGAGGCGAAGGTCGCCACTCATCTTCACCTTCACCATCCCGCCACCCGCGCTGGCCTCGACCACCTCGTCCTTGAGCTTCTCCTGCGCCTTCATCATCTCGGCCTGCATCTGCTGGGCCTGCTTCATCAGCTGGTTCAGGTCCATGCCTCCCGGCCCTCGGCTCATTTCGCGTCTCCCTCGGCGTCGTGCTCCTCGGCATCGAACTCCGACTTGATGCGCTCGACCAGCTCTGCCTCGCTCAAGGTCGGGGCCCCGCCGTTCGGCGGCGCGTCGCCGTCGTCCTCTCCGTCCAGCAGCACATACACCGGTCGCAGGCTATGGCCGGCGATCGTCCTCACCGCCTCCGCGAGACGGTCCCGGTTCGCCTCCGCCTCGGCCTTGCGCTTGTTGAACGCCGCGCTGGGGGGGAAGCCCACCTCGAGCACCGCTCTCTCGGCATCGACTCCGAGCGGGCGCGCCGCCTGGAAGACCGCCGACAGGAGCTCCGAGCCCGATTGGCGCACCTGATCGAGCACTGCCGGCCACAAACCGGCGATCCGCTCGAAGTCGATCGCCTCGACCGCGGCGGCCGCCGTCGCGGTCGCCTGGGGCGCGCCGGACTCGCGCTCCGGCGGCACGACGGGCTGGGGCGAGGGCGGCTCGGCGTCGATGGCCGCGGCCTCCGGGCCACCTTCGGCCTCCGTGTCGCGCTCGCGATCGGACGGCGCCGGCGCTCCCTCCTCGACCGCCACGGGCCCCGAATAGCCGCGCTCCAGGCGCTCGAGACGCTGCGCGAGCGCCTCGCGAGGGGGGTCTACGTCTGGCCGGGTGGACTTCAGCAGCGCCAGCTCGAGGCAGGTGCGGTCGTCGTCACCCTCCCGGATCGCGCTCAGCGCCGCCGAGAGCTCGTCGATCGCCCGCACCAGCGTCACGTCGCCGAGGCGCTCGGCCTGGCCGCGAAGGCGCTCCTCCTGTCCCGCGGTGACCGCGAACGCGTCCGGCACCGTGTCCGCGGTCCGGATCACGAGCAGCTGCCGCAGATGCGCGACGAGGTCGCGGATGAACTGCGAGGCGTCGCGTCCGGAGCGGGCCAGCTTCTCCACCGTCTCGAGCGCGCCGC
This sequence comes from Solirubrobacterales bacterium, assembly GCA_050697095.1. Classification (GTDB taxonomy): domain Bacteria; phylum Actinomycetota; class Thermoleophilia; order Solirubrobacterales; family 70-9; genus DASPWW01. The sequence continues at coordinate 2,556 of JBOGZH010000129.1, read as the reverse complement.
GGCCATCCCCGTCGGCGATCGCATCGGCCGCGCCGAAGAGCAGCTCGGCGTCCGCCACCCCGAGCACGGCGAGAACGTCGTCGGTCTGGACCGGGCTGCCGCCGTACGCGACGAGCTGGTCCAGGGTGCCGAGCGCATCGCGGAAGCTCCCGCCCGCCGCGCGGGCGATCGCCGACACCGCGCCCTCGTCGATCTCGATGCCCTCTGCGGCGGACACGCGCTCCACCACGTCGGCGATCTGCCGCGCCGCGGGGCGCTGGAAGTCGAACCGCTGGCAGCGCTCGACGATCGTCGGCATCACCTGGTGCGCCTCGGTCGTGGCGAGCACGAAGACCGTGTTGGGCGGGGGCTCCTCGAGCGTCTTCAGGAAGGCGTTCCACGCCTCCCGGGTAAGCATGTGCGCCTCGTCGATGATGTAGACCTTCCACCGCCCCGAGGCGGGCATGTAGCCGACCCGCTCGCGGAGGTCGCGGATGTCGTCCACCGAGCGGTTCGAGGCGGCGTCCATCTCGATCACGTCGAGCGAGGTCCCCGCCGCGATCGCCCGGCAGGACTCGCACTCGCCGCACGGCTCGGTGGTGGGGCCGCGCTCGCAGTTGAGGCAGCGGGCGAGGATCTTCGCCATCGAGGTCTTTCCGGTCCCGCGCGACCCGACGAACAGGTAGGCGTGGTGGACGCGGTCCTGCTCCACGGCGTTGCGAAGCGTGCGGACCACGTGCTCCTGGCCCACCACCTCGTCGAAGGTCTGGGGACGGTGACGGCGGTAAAGCGACGTCTCGGGCACCGCGAGCCAGTGTATCCAGACCCCCGGCGAGCGCTCCAACGCCGCGAGCGGCGCCGTTACTGTCCACCGGCTGTGACTAGCGGCCACTCCACGCCCCGAGCTCTGCCGGCGCGCCGCGCCCTCACGGCGCTGATCCCGCTCCTCTGGATCGGGGGGATCGCGCTGGCGTTGTGGCTTGGCTTCCGGCACGGGTTCGCCAACTACGACAGCTTCTACGCGCTCGTGTGGGGGGACGAGATCGCGCACGGCGAGAGCCCCGATCTCGACGTCGTGCTCCCCCCTACCCCCCATCCGCTCGCGACGCTCGCCGGGATCGTGCTGTCGCCCCTCGGTGACGGCGCCGAGGATGCGGTGGTCGTGATCGCGTTTCTCGCTCTTGGCGCCGTCGGCTACCTCACATATCGCCTCGGCGCGGAGTGGTTCAACCGCGCGGTGGGACTGCTCGCGGCGGCGATCGTCCTCACCCGAGTGCCGATGCTCGACTTCGGCGTCCGCGCGTACGTCGACATCCCCTACATCGCGCTCGTGCTCGCGGCGCTGCTGGTCGAGACCAAGCGTCCGCGGGCAGGTTGGCCGGTGCTGGCGCTGCTCGTGGTGGCCGGGCTGCTGCGCCCGGAGGCGTGGCTGTTCTCCGCCGCCTACCTTCTGTACCTGACATACGGCAAGTTCGCGGGCGAACTTGCCGGTCGCCGCCGGGACTGGGTCGCTCCGCTTATCGCGCTCGTCCGACCCGGCGAGTTGCTCCCGGTGACGGCGCTGGCCGTCTCGGCGCCCGTGCTGTGGGCGTTGAGCGACCTCGCGTTCGCGGGCGACGCGCTCTATTCGCTCACCGGCACGCAGGACACGGTTGACACCTTGGAGCGCGAGACCGGAGTCGGAGGGCTCGTCACCGAGGGCCCGTCACGACTCGGAGAGGTCGTCCGCGAGCCGGTGCTGCTCGGCGGCGCGGTCGGGGTCGCGCTCGCGTTCGCGCTCCTGCGGGCACGTGCAAGGCTCCCGCTGGTGGCGGGCGCCCTGGCACTCGGCGCGTTCGCCCTGCTGGCACTCGGCGGGCTCGCCGTGATCACCCGCTACCTGCTGCTCACCGGGACGATCCTGTCGATCTTCTGTGCCCTCGCGGTGTTCGGCTGGATGCTGCTCGCGCCCGGCGATCGCTGGCGAACGCCGTGGATCGCGGCCGGGGCCGTGGTCGCGCTGCTGCTCGTCGCGTTCGTCCCCGCCCAGGCCAACCGCCTGGACGACCTCCAGGAGAAGATCGCCGCCCAGGACGAGATCCAGGACGACCTCCGGGAGCTGGCGGACTCCGGCGCCTTCGACCCCGGATGCGAGCCGGTCTCGGTTCCCAACACCCGCCCCGTGCCGATGCTCGCGCTGTGGCTCGATCGCCGGCCCTCGGACGTCTTCCCCGGCGTGCGCGAGGACGGCGGCGAGCTGGTCCCTTCCGAGCTCCTGGGCGGCTACTTCGTCGAGCCCGCCTCGACCGAGGTGGCCCGCGACTTCGAGCTCGACCCGAACGACCCGGGTGAACGGACCGGACCGCCGCCCCCCGGCTTCGAGCCGGTGGAGGCGAACCACTCCTGGGAGCTTCTCGCCGCCTGTCCGTGAGTGTGGGGCAGGTTACCGTCGCCGCTGAGGGACGAGAAAATGGACCGTGCGGCCCGTCTTCGAAAGCGGTCATCGGGCGCTGCCGCCGTGGCGAGCTCGGGCCAGGCGGGTCCGCGGCACATGCGGGGGATCGCTTAAGGCTGCTTCCTTCCGGACCTGACCTGATT
>JBOGZH010000128.1:0-12330 GCA_050697095.1 Solirubrobacterales bacterium | reverse complement strand
GTCGCCCACTGCACCGTTCGCACCGAGGCGCTCGAGCACGCGATCCGCGAGGCGCGGGAGGCCGCCGCCGCGGGCGAGATCCCGGTGGTGATGAGCGGCGACGGCCTCGTGGGGCAGATCGGCGGCGTGCTGGCCGGAGGCGACGTCCCGCTGGGGATCATCCCCGGGGGCCGCGGGAACGACCTCGCCCGAGTCCTCGGGATCCCCACCGAGATCCCAGGCGCGGTCGAGGTCCTCGCCGCCGGAAATACCCGGATGATCGACGTCGGGGAGCTGAGCGGGCACCGCTTCCTCGGGATCGCGAGCTGCGGCTTCGACTCCGACGCCAACCGGATCGCCAACGAGGCGGAGCTGATCCGCGGCAACCTCGTCTACCTCTACGCGGCGCTGCGCGCCCTCGCCGCCTGGCGACCCGCCCGCTTCACGGTCTCTCTCGACGGAAGCGAGCACGAGTTCACCGGCTACTCCGTGGCGGTCGCCAACAACAAGGCGTACGGCGGGGGGATGTTCCTCGCGCCCGATGCGGAGTTGGACGACGGCCGGCTCGATGTCGTGATGACCGGCCAGGTGGGAAAGCTCCGCTTCCTGGCTAACCTGCCCAAGGTGTTCAAGGGCACCCACGTCGAGAACGAGGAGGTGACGGTCGTGCGCGCCGCCGAGGTCGAGATCAGGGCCGATCGGCCGTTCGCGGTGTACGCCGACGGCGACCACCTCGTAGACCTCCCGGCCACCGTGCGCGTCTTGCCTCAGGCGTTGGGAGTACTCGCCCCTCCGGCACCGTCAGCGTGAGCACACGGCCCAGCGCTCTCTTCGGCCCGAAGGTCGCACTTGCACGGGCGACGGGCGCGATCAGCCGGCGCAGCGGGCGCGGTGGCGGCACGACTCTCCCCGGCCGGCTGCTGCTGCGGCTCGCCCCCGATGCACTCGGTCGCCTCGCCTCCTCCCTCGACGCCGGCTCGACGATCGTCAGCGCGACGAACGGGAAGACCACCACGGCGGGGATGCTCGCCGCGATCCTGCGCGCCGGCGGGCGCGACCCGGTCCACAACCGCGCGGGGTCGAACATGAGCTGGGGCGTCGCAACCGCCCTGCTCGAGCAGCGCGGCAGCGAGGGTCTGTTCGAGGTCGACGAGGCTTGGCTGCCGGCCGTGGCCTCGGAGGTCGCCCCCCGCCTGATCGTGCTCGGCAACCTGTTCCGCGACCAGCTCGACCGCTACGGCGAGCTGGAGCGCCTCGCCGACGAGTGGACGGCGCTCGTCGAGGAGCGGACCGGCTCGACCGAGTTCGTGCTCAACGCCGACGATCCGCTCGTCGCCGACGCCGGCCGGGACCGCGGGGGGCGCCGCCGGGACGGCGTCACCTACTTCGGGATCGACGACCCCACCAACGCGCTCCCCGAGCCCGAGCACGCCCACGACGCGAAGCACTGCCGCCGCTGCGGCGCCGCGTACGTGTACGAGCGCGCGTTCGTCGGCCACCTCGGCCACTACACGTGCCCGAACTGCGATGCCGATCGCCCCACCCCCGACGTCGCCGCGACCGAGGTCGCGCTCGAGGGGTTGCGCGGCTCGCGGTTGGCCGTGCGCACGCCGCAGGGCGAGCTCCGCGCCCGTCTCCCCCTCCCCGGCCTCTACAACGTCTACAACGCGGTCGCGGCGATCGCCGCGGCCCTGCGGCTCGGCGTCGCGACCGAGACGATCGTGCGAGGCCTGGAGGGCGTGACGGCGGTGTTCGGCCGCGTCGAGACGATCGAGGTCGGGGACGTCCAGGTGTCCATCCTCCTGATCAAGAACCCGGTCGGGGCCAATGAGGTCCTGCGGACGCTGCGCCTTGAGAGCGGCGACCGCGGGCTCGATCTGTGGCTCGCGCTCAACGACCGGATCGCCGACGGCCGCGACGTCTCCTGGGTCTGGGACGCCGACTTCGAGCTCCTCGCAGGCTCGGTGCGCTCGGCGGTCTGCGCCGGAACGAGGGCGCCCGAGATGGCGGTGCGGCTCAAGTACGCCGGATGGCCCGCGGAGGCGATCGAGATCGAGCCCGGCGTCCGCGCCTCGCTCGACCGCGCAGTGGAGCGGGCCCAGGGGCGGCTGTTCGCGCTTCCCACCTACACCGCGCTGCTCGAGCTTCGCCACATGCTCGCCGATCGCGGCCTGGCGCGGGAGTTCTGGGAGTGACGGCGGCGTCCGACCGCACGGTCGCATGGCACGAGGTCGAGTGCGGCTCCTACGCCGCCGACCTCCCGCTGTGGGAGGAGCTCGCGGATGGCGCCGGCGGGCCGATCCTCGAGCTGGGCTGCGGCACGGGGCGGGTCGCGCTTCACCTCGCGCGCCTCGGACATGAGGTCGTGGGCCTCGACGTCGACGCCGGGCTCGTCGCGGAGCTCGACTCGCGCGCGGCTGACGCTGACCTGGCTGCCCGGGCCGTCGTCGCCGACGCGGCGAGCTTCCAGCTGGAGGAGCGCTTCTCGCTCGCGATCGCACCGATGCAGCTCGCCCAGATCCTCCGAGGCGAGTGCGAGCGCGCCGCGATGCTGGCGCAGGTCGCCGCCCACCTCCGCCCCGGCGGGACATTCGCGGCCGCCCTGGTCGACGCCGGGACGCTGCCCGAGTCCGCCGCGGCCGGCGACGGCAACGGCGCCGCCCCCCTCCCGGACGTGCGCGAGCTCGACGGATGGCTGTTCTCCAGCCTCCCGCTCGCCCTGCGGCGCGACGATCGGTGTCTCACGATCGAGCGCCTCCGCCAGGCCGTGTCGCCGGACGGAGAGCTCAGCGAGGAAGTTGACATAACCGAGCTCGCGCCCTTCTCCCCCGCCGAGCTCGAGGCCGACGCACAGGCCGCCGGGCTGCGCGCCACGGGCAGGCGCGAGATCCCCGACACCGACTGGCACGTCGGATCCACGGTGTGCCTTCTTCGGAGGGCGACATGAGCGAGCTCAGGCTCCTGGCCCTCTACCCGGACCTGATGAACATCTACGCCGACCGCGGGAACATCCTCTTCCTGCGGCGGCGCTGCGAATGGCGCGGGATCGGGTTCTCCTACGCCGCGTCCGGGCTCCGAGGGCGATTCGACCCCGAGGCGCACGATCTGATCTACATCGGCGGCGGCCAGGACCGCGACCAGGTGCTCGTCGCGGCCGACATGGTCGAGACCAAGCGGACGGCGCTCGCGGCCGCCGTCGAGGACGGCACCGTCGTGCTCGCCGTGTGCGGCGGCTACCAGCTCCTCGGACACGGCTACCGGCTCGGCGACGAGCGGATCGCGGGGCTCGGGCTCGCCGAGCTGGAGACCGTCCGCGAGCCGGGCCCGCGCCTGATCGGCAACGTGACGATCGAGGTCGACCTCGGCGAGGGTCCGCGGCTCGTCGCGGGGTTCGAGAACCACGGCGGGCGCACCTACCTCGGCGACGGCGCCGAGCCGCTCGGCCGCGTGGTCGGCGGGCACGGCAATAACGGAAAGGACGGATTCGAGGGTGTGCGGCGACTGAACATGTTCGGGACCTACCTCCACGGACCGCTGCTGCCGAAGAACGCGTGGCTCGCCGACCGCCTGATCCAGCTCGCGCTCGCGCGACGCGGCGGAGCGGAGCCCGAACTGGCGGCGCTCGACGACACCTTCGAGGCGGCCGCCCACGAGTCGGCGCGTCTCGCGGCCGCGCGCCGCTGAGCGCATAGGATGCCGCCGCGATGATCGAGCTCGAGGACCTCCACGAGTGATGATCGGCACCCTCCCGCGCTCTCTCGCGCTCGAGGACGATCGAGAGCCGGCGCGACGTTCAGGCCTGACGGGCCTCTAGCGCCCTGACGACCCGAACCCCGCGAGGCCGCGGGAGGTCTCCTCGAGCGTCTCCACCTCGACCGGGTCGGCCTCCGCGAACGGAGTGACCACGAGCTGCGCGATCCGGTCCCCCGGCGAGACCTCGAACGACTCGGAGCGGTCGGTGTTGAGCAGCAGCACCGTCAACTCGCCCCTGTAGCCCGAGTCGATCAGCCCCGGCGCGTTGGGGATCGTGATCCCGTGGCGTTTCGCCAGCCCGGAGCGCAGGAGGACGAGCCCCGCGTGGCCGTCGGGGATCGCTACCGCGAGCCCGGTGCCGACGCTCGCGCGCTCCCCGGGCCCGATCCGCGCCGACTCGGCCGCGTGGAGGTCGAGCCCGGCGTCGCCCTCGTGGGCGCGCGTCGGAAGCCGTGCGTCGTCCCTCAGGCGCGTTACGCGTAGCTCCACCGCGCGCAGCCTAGTCGCGGGGCTGGCGGGAATCCCCGTCGCGGCGTCCCGCCTCGTCCCCGTTGACCGCAAACTCGGTGAAGCGGTGGCTGAGCGCGGTCGGGATCCGCGCCTTGACCAGCACCCCCTCGGGGCGGTCGTCGCGCTCCAAGTCCCCCGCAATCCGGTGAAGCTCGGACAGGCGCCCGCCCGCCGCGTAGGGGAAGAGCAACTCCACCTGCTCGAGCCGCTCCTCGAACGCCGCCTCGATCCAGTCGAGTAGCTCTCCGCTGCCCTCGCCCGTCTGGGCGGAGATCGCGACCGCGTCGGACTCGCCGATCAGGAGCTCGCGGCGCTCGTCGTCGTCGAGCAGGTCGATCTTGTTGTAGACGAGCACGCGCGGCTTGCTCCCCGCACCGATCTCGTCGAGCACGGCGTCCACCGCGGCGATCGACTCGGCGCGCTGCTCGGCGGGTTCCGCCGCGTCGACGACGTGGACGATCAGATCGGCGAGCGTCGTCTCCTCGAGCGTCGCCTTGAACGCCTCGACGAGCTGGTGAGGCAGCTTGCGGATGAAGCCGACCGTGTCGGTCATCAGGAAGCGACGGCCGTCGTGCTCGAACGCCCGCGTGGTCGAGTCGAGCGTGTGGAAGAGCCTCTCGCCCACCCCGACCCGCGCCCCCGTGAGCGCGTTCAACAGCGTCGACTTGCCAGCGTTCGTGTACCCGGCCAGGGCGACCGTGGGCAAGTACCCCTCCTCGCGCGCCGAGCGCATCAGGCTCCGGTTGCGCTCCAGGCCCCGCAGCCGGCGCCGCAGGGTCGCGATCCGGTCGCGGGCGAGTCGGCGGTCGGTCTCGATCTGGGACTCGCCCGGGCCCCTGGTGCCGATTCCGCCGTCCATGCGCCCGGCCCCGAGCCGCTCCAGGTGCGTCCACAGCCCCCGCATACGGGCGAGGTTGTACTCGAGCTGCGCGAGCTCCACCTGGAGCTTTCCCTCGGCGCTCCGGGCGTGGTCGGCGAAGATGTCGAGGATCACGGCGGTGCGGTCGATCACCGGCACGCCGAGCGCCGCCTCGAGGTTGCGCTCCTGGCGCGGCGCCAGCTCGTCGTCGGAGGCGACCAGGTTCGCGTCGTGCTCGCGGAGCGCCCGCTTCAGCTCCCCGAGCTTGCCCCGCCCCACGTAGCGGTCGGGGTCGGGCTGCTCGCGACGCTGGGTCAGCTCACCGGCGGTCGCGACGCCCGCGGTGCGCAGGAGCTCCTTCAGCTCGGCGAGCGCGTCCCCGTCGGCGCCGTTCGCCTGGGGGATCACGCCGATCGCCAGCGCGCGCTGGCGGGCACGCGAGTTCGACACCCCCGCGCCGTCCGCGGCGTAGCGCGTCTCGGCGGTCCGGCCCTGGCGGGTGCGTTGCACTATTCACAGTGTAGGCACCCGACCTGCCAGGACCCCCGCGATATGTTTACCCCGTGAAGGTCTTCGTCACGGGCGGAACGGGGTTCATCGGCGGCCACGTCGTGCGCAAGCTCCTCGACCGGGGTGACGAGGTGATCGCGCTCGTACGCAACCCCGAGAAGGGCAAGGAGCTGCGCGACATCGGCGCCGATCTCGTCGAGGGAGATCTCTCCGACGAGGTGACGATCCGCAACGGGATGCGCGGCTGCGACGCCGTGATCCACGGCGCCGCCGTGTACGAGGTCGGGATCCCCAAGGACGAGCACCCGGCGATGTACGAGGCCAACGTGCTGGGCACCGAGCGCGTGCTTCGAGCCGTGCTCGAGGAGAAGGTCCCCAAAGTCGTCTACATCTCGACGGTCGGGGCGTTCGGCAACACGCATGGCAGGGTCGTCGACGAGAGCTACCACCATCCGGGCGAGGGCTTCACGTCCTACTACGAGGAGACGAAGGTCAAGGCCCACCAGATCGCGCAGCGGATGATCGACGATGAGGGCCTGCCGTGCGTGATCGTCCAGCCCGGCGGCGTCTACGGCCCCGACGACCACTCGGCGATCGGGAACCAGATGAACCAGTTCCTCGCCGGGCGGATGCCGCTGATCCCCTTCCCCGACCTCGGCATGAACATGGTCCACGTGGACGACGTCGCCGGCGGCGTCGTGCTCGCGCTCGACAGGGGCAAGCCGGGCGAGGCGTACGTTCTTGGTGGGCAGATCACGACCATGCGCGAGTCGCTGGAGACGTTGGCGCGGGTGGCGGGCAAGAAGGCGCCGAAGCGAGCCCTCCCCACCCCCCTGCTCAAGGCGATGACACCGATCGGCCCCCTGGTCGGCAAGGTGATGGGCCAGCCACCCAACCTCTCCGAGCTGATCAGCTCGGCCGATGGCGTCACCTTCTGGGCGAAGCACGACAAGGCGATCGAGCAACTCGACTACTCCCCCCGCGGCCTCGAGCAGGGCCTGCGCGACACGCTTCAGGCTGAGGGCAAGCTCCCCACCGCGGTGTAGCAGCTCGGCGACCGCCTGTCGTTCAAAGCGGACCGCCAGGCGGTGTGCTGCCCCTTCGCCGAGTGGTGCACGCGGACCAGCACGCGGTCGCCGAGATCGACGATCTCACGAGGTTCCCACGTGATGTCACCGAAGGCCTCCCTCACCTGGCCGACGTTTGAGATCAGAGCGGCTGGCCCGCGCTCGGACGGATTGGCCTCCGGGACGACCCGATCCTCGAGCTGGAAGCTCGGATCGATGAACTCGAAGGCCGTCTCCAGATCGCCCCCCGAGAAGGCGTCGAAAGCGCGCTTGACCCGGTCGACGTTTTCCTGCGGCATCGCTTGCGCAGTATCCCGCGCCGGACGATCGACTACCGCGATGACCGTGCACTCCGACGAGTTCGCCGCCGCACGGCGATGAATCGAGCCGCGGTCGACCCTACGGGAACCGCAGCCTGCCGAACACGCCCGCGTGGTCGGAGGGGAACTGGCCCGCGGAGGTCAGCGGCGAGTTGCCCGCCCCGGTTCGCTTTGCGCCGAGCAGCCTCGCCCTTGGCCTCACCAGCGCGTGGTCGAGCGGAGTCGTGAGCGTCCCTCCCAGCAGGTCCGCGTCGCAGCAGCACGTGTCCTGCGTCACGCCGCGGTCCTTGAACCCGTCGGCGATGAACAACTCGTACGCCTCGGCGGAGTCACCGCTCGACGTGCCGTCCGGGTCGGAGTTCAGGTCCCCGAGCAGGATGACCGGCCGCTTCGACTCCAGTGGCCCGCCCGGCATCGCCAGCTCTCGGCCTGCGCGTTGCGGGTCGCGGCCACGAAGGACTCGAGGTGCGTGTTGACGACATGGACCTTCTCGCCCCGCACCCTCACGTTCGCGTCCACGTAGCCGCGCGGCACGCTCAGGGTTCCAAGCGCCCCTCCCGCGAGTGGGGCCTCCAGCAGCGCCTCGAAGTTGGCCCCGCCCGTAGCCTGGACCTTGATGTTCGCCCGCTTGCGGACCAGCAGGACGTCATTGGTCCACCAAGCGCACGTCGAGACCCCGGTCCGTGGGTGCCTCGACGTCGGTGTTCTCGACCCGGACCGCGGTCTCATACGGGATCCCGCGCTTGCGAAGCGCCTTCAGGAGAAGCTTCTCGACGTCGAATAACGTCTCCGTGGCCGGCGCGGGATCGCCCTTGGGGCCCCCGGTACAGAGTCTCCACCTCCTGCAGTCCGAGGAGATCCGGCTTCTGCTGCTTGATCAGCTTGGCCTGGATCTTCAGCCGCGCCCTCGGATCCGACGCCAGGACGTCCTCGTAGATCCTGCCGGCGGCCGCCTCGAGGGCCGGGACGTCGGGCGCCAGGACCGCATCCACCAGGTCCGCGCCGACGTAGAGGTTCAGCGTCCCGGCCCCCACCTCTGTCCCCTTGGCCTCGGCCTGCGGGGCCCCGAGCACGGCCAGTGCGATCAGCCCACCGCCGAGCAGGGTCGCTCCAAGTGCTCTTCCGTGCCGGAGCATCAGCGGCGGCGAGTCCAGCTCAGTGCCCCCCGGCATCACCTTGATGTCCTAGATGAATCGTGGCTGGGCCGGTAGGGCGCGCTGCCGCGCTTCGCGCGTCGCGGCTACTTCAGCTGCATGATGCTCAGCGCGTTCTTGTGTGGATCGATGATCCAGGCCATCAGCGCGAACCCAAGGTCCGCGACCCCATCGACCGTCTTCAGCCCCGGCATGTCGTACTCCTGGATCTCGACACCGCGAGCCCGCAGCTCAGCGATCTCTGCGGCAAGGTCGTCCACCCGCCAGCCGGCCTGGGTTTGCTCGTCGGCCGTCCCCGTAGTGCTCTTGGTGACCGCCAGCTGGCTGTCCCCGCCGCACTTGTAGGTGATCGCCTCCTCACTCTCGTTCACGATCTCGAGGCCGAGCTTGCCGGCATAGAACTCCTTGGAGGACTCGAGATCGGTGGCCAGCAGGACCACGTCGATCGGATGCTCTCCGAGCATGCGCTCTCCTTTCCTGGTGCATCAATAACCCCCCACCCCCCCACCCCCGTGGGCCGGCAGCTCCTTGTCTGGAATCCGTGCCACGGCCGTACCCTATCCGGCGAGAATGGGACGCGATGTATCGCTGGGTGGACCACACCGCAGAGCTCGAGCTGCAGCTCGAGGCCCGAACCGAGGAGGAGGTGTTCCGAGAGGGGCTTGCGGCCCTGGGCGAGCTGCTCGGGGAGCGAACCGACGCCGATGCGCGCGATCCCGCGCGGCATGAGGTGCACGCCAGCGCTCCGGACCCAGCGACGCTGCTGGCCGAGTGGCTGAGCGAGCTCGCCTACCTCGCCGAGACGCAGGGATTCGTCCCGGAGCGGGTGGACTCGCTGTCGATCGACAGCTCGTCCCTGCGCACGCCGCGCGATTTGCTTGCAAATCGCGCATTTGACTTGGAGGCGAGCGTGAGCGGCAGGCGCGCCGACCCTCCCCACCTGATCAAGGCGGTCACCTACCATCGGCTCGAGATGCGCGAGAGCGGTGACGGGTGGCGCGCCCGGGTCGTGCTCGACGTCTGACCATGACCCAGCTGAGACAGCTCGACGAGACGCTGTGGGAGATTCCCGCCTCCGAGCGGGCGGACATGCGGGTCCCGGCGCGGCTGTTCGCCAACCCCGAGATCATCGACGCGATCAGCGGGGACCGCTCGCTGGAGCAGCTCGAGAACGTCGCGACGCTGCCGGGGATCGTCGGCGCGGCGCTGGCGATGCCCGACATCCACCAGGGGTACGGCTTTCCGGTCGGCGGGCTGGCCGCCACGGATCCCTCCGACGGAGTCGTCTCACCGGGTGGAGTCGGCTACGACATCAACTGCGGCGTTCGCCTCCTGGCGCTGCCGCTGAGCGCGGCGGAGCTGGACGGCCGCAAGGAGCATTTCGTCCACGAGGTGTCCCGGCGAACCCCAACCGGCACCGGCCGGGAGGGTGGGCTGAACCTCGATGGCGCCGAGCTCGACCGCGTGTTGCGCGACGGACCGCGGGCGCTGCTCAACCGCGGGATCGGGACCGGGCACGACGTCGAGCACACCGAGTCCGGCGGGCGCCTGGACGCCGCCGACCGGGACGCGCTCTCGGCGCGGGCCCGGGAGCGCGGAGCGAGCCAGCTCGGGACCGTCGGGTCGGGTAACCACTTCGTAGAGGTGCAGCGCGTGGAGCGGGTCTTCGACGAGGACGCGGCGGAGGCCTATGGACTCGAGGTCGGCCGCGTGACCGTCCTCATCCACTCCGGCTCGCGCGGGCTCGGCCACCAGGTCTGCACCGACTACGTCAAGCGCATGGACCGGGCTCTGCCCAGGCACGGAATCGAGCTGCCCGACCGCCAGCTCGCCTGCGCCCCGATCGACTCCACCGAGGGCCACGCCTACCTCGCCGCGATGGCCGCCGCCGCCAACTTCGCGTGGGCCAACCGGCACACGATCGCCCACTCGGTGCGCGAGGCGGCGCGCCAGGTGCTCGGCCCCCGGGTCGCCGACGGAACGCGGCTCGTCTACGACGTCGCCCACAACGTCGCCAAGCTCGAGCCCTACGACGGCAGGGAGCTGTGCGTGCACCGCAAGGGCGCAACGCGGGCCTTCCCCCCGGGCCACCCTGAGATTCCCGCCGAGTACGCGTCCGCCGGCCAGCCGGTGTTCATCCCCGGGAGCATGGGAACCTCGAGCTTCGTGCTCGCCGGCCGCCCCGGCTCGATGGAGCGCTCCTTCGGGACCACCTGCCACGGCGCCGGGCGCCTGATGAGCCGCACCCGGGCACGGAAGGAGATCGGCGGGAAGCAGCTGCGCCGCCAGCTCGAGAAGGACGGGATCACCGTCCGCGCCGCCTCGAACCGCGGCCTCAGCGAGGAGGCCCCGTTCGCCTACAAGGACGTCGAGGCGGTCGTCGACGTCGTCGAGCGCGCCGGGCTCGCCGCCGGAGTCGCCCAGCTGCGCCCGATCGGCGTCATCAAGGGCTAGCCGCGGCTCAGCCCTTGGTGCGGTACAGGTACGTCGTGAGCGGCGCGAACACGGCCGTCAGCAGTGCGGCCGTACCCAGCACGATGCCGATGTCCCCGGCCGAAGCGGTGCCGTCCATCAATCCGCGCGAGGCGGTCGCGAGGATGGAGATCGGGTTGACGTCCACGAACGCCTCGAGCGCGCCGGGCAGCGTCTCCGGGTCGACGAAGACGTTGCTCAGGAACGTGAGCGGGAAAATCCCCATGAAGCCCGCGTTCATGACCGCGTTGGGTGCGCGCATCACCAGCCCGAGAGTCGTGAAGATCCAGGAGAGGCCGAACGCGAACACCACGACCAGCGCGAGCGCCGCAAGCACGCCGGGAACGCCGTTGCTCGGCCGGTAGCCCAGCACCACGCCCAGCACGATGATCACGGTCCCGGCGACCAGGTAGCGCACGCTGTCGCCGAGCAGCGCTCCGACGAGCGGCGCCGGCCGCCAGATCGGCAGGGAGCGAAAGCGGTCCACGACCCCCTTGGTCAGGTCGGTGTTCAGAGCGACGCCGGAGTACACGGTCGTGAAGAGCACGGACATCACCAGGATCCCGGGCAGGATGTAATCGAGGTACTCACCCGTCGACCCGGCGATCGCGCCGCCGAACAGGTAGGTGAACATCAACACGAACATCACCGGCGTGATCGTCACGTCGAGGAGCTGCTCGGGAACGTGCTTGACCTTCAGCATCCCGCGCCAGCCAAAGGTCAGGGCAGCCGACAGGGCGCTTGGCTGCGGAGGGCGCTCGGTTGAGGACAGCGCCGCGTTCAGCGCCGCGTCGACGGCTGTCTCGGGACGGGCTTGTGTCTTCGGTGGGGTGCTCATGCTGCCGTCTCCTCGATCGCAGTGGGCTCATCGACTGCGGCATCCTCTTCCTCGGCCGGGTGACCGGTCAGCGCGAGGAACACCTCGTCGAGGCTCGGCTGGCCGAGGGAGAAGTTGGCGACACCGATTCCGGCGCGGGACAGCTCGCCGACGGCCTCGGCGGCCCGATCGGCGTCGGCGCACGAGGTCGACAGTGCCGAGGGATCAGCCTCCAGGTGACAATCCGCGCCGAGCACCCGCGTTACCACCCGCTCGGCCTCGGGCCGCTGCTCGGGGTCGAGCAGCCGGATGTGCAACGCGCCACCGCCGACCGAGGCCTTGAGCTGGGCGGGGGTTCCCTCCGCGATCACCTTGCCGTGGTCGATTACGGCGATCCCGTCGGCGAGCTGATCGGCCTCGTCGAGGTACTGCGTGCACAGCAGGATCGTCGTCCCCTGTGCGGCGAACTGCCGGATGATCTCCCACACCTGGTTGCGAGAGCGTGGGTCGAGCCCCGTCGTCGGCTCGTCGAGGAACATCAGCTCGGGCGTGACGACGATGCTGGCGGCAACGTCGAGCCGCCGCCGCATGCCGCCGGAGAAGTTCTTGACCTGGCGGCCGGCAGCCTCGGCGAGGTCGAACGCCTCGAGCAGCTCGTCGGCTCGCGGCTTTGCCTGCGCCCGCTTGTAGCCCAACAACCGGCCGATCAGCACGAGGTTCTCGTGGCCGGTCAGGTCCTCGTCCACCGAGGCGAGCTGGCCTGTCAGGCTGACGACGCTTCGCACCGCCTCGGCCTCACGCACGATGTCGTGGCCGAGGACGCGGGCCTCGCCCGCGTCCGGACGCAGCAGCGTCGCGAGCATCCGGATCGTGGTCGTCTTGCCGGCCC
>JBOGZH010000127.1:0-4244 GCA_050697095.1 Solirubrobacterales bacterium | reverse complement strand
GCGAGGTCGCGATCGTGATCCCGCGCTCCTTCTCCTCGGGAGCGTTGTCGATCTCATCGAACGTCTTCTCCTCGGCCCCGCCCTTCTCGGCCAGCACCTTGGTGATCGCCGCGGTGAGCGTCGTCTTCCCGTGGTCGATGTGACCGATGGTGCCGACGTTCACGTGCGGCTTATCTCGCTCGAACTTCTCCTTCGACATCTTGCTCCTTTGGCTTTCGCAGTCTTCTCGTTCTTTGCGTGTTTATCTCAGCTTACGCGCAGCCCACCGCACGCGGCGGCGAGCCGGAGAACCGAGGAAATATAGCCGTCACGACGCGGCCGCGACGGGCTCGGCCGTGCCTCCCTCGGTGATCTGCTCGGCGACGTTCTGCGGCACCTCGTCGTAGCGCTCGAACTGCATCGTGAAAGTCGCCCGGCCCTGGGTCGACGAGCGCAGGTCGGTCGCGTATCCGAACATCTCGCCGAGCGGCACCTTTGCCTGCACGGCTGCCGCGTTTCCGCGCTTCTCCTGGCCCTCGACCCTGCCGCGCCGCCGCGAGAGGTCGCCGATCACGTCGCCGAGGAACCCCTCCGGCGTCACGACCTCGACCGCCATCACGGGCTCGAGCAGAACCGGCTTCGCCCTCCGCGCGGCATCCTGAACGGCCATCGACCCGGCGACCTTGAAGGCCATCTCCGAGGAGTCGACGTCGTGGTAGGAGCCGTCCACCAGCTCCACCCGCACGTCGACCATCGGATAGCCGGCCTTGACGCCGGACTGAAGAGCCTCCTCGATACCGGCCTCCACGGCGGGCAGGAACTCGGTCGGGATCGCGCCGCCCTTGATCTCGTTCACGAAGTCGAACCCCTCGGCCGGAGCCGGCTCGAGGTTGATCACGACGTGGCCGTACTGGCCGCGGCCGCCGGTCTGGCGCACGAACCGGCCGTGGACCTTCTCGACCCGCTGGCGGATCGTCTCGCGGTAGGCGACCTGCGGGCGACCCACATTGGCGTCGACGTTGAACTCGCGCAGCATCCGGTCGACGATCACCTCGAGATGGAGCTCGCCCATGCCGTGGATCAGGGTCTGCCCCGTCTCCTCTTCGGTCTCGACCCGGAAGGTTGGGTCCTCCTCGGAGAGGCGGGAGAGGCTGGTGGCGAGCTTCTCCTGGTCGGCCTTCGTCTTCGGCTCGATCGCGACCGCGATCACCGGCTCGGGGAACTCGATCTGCTCGAGCTCGATCGGGGCGTCGGGCGCCGACAGGGTGTCCCCGGTGGATGTGTGCTTGAGGCCCACCCCGGCGCAGATGTCGCCCGCGTAGCACTCATCGATCTCCTCGCGGTGGTTCGCGTGCATCATCAGGAGGCGCCCGACCCGCTCGGTGCGCCCGTTTGACACGTTCAGCACCCTGCTGCCCGCCTTCAGCTTCCCCGAGTAGACGCGGAAGTAGGTCAGCTTTCCGACGTAGGGGTCAACCATCACCTTGAACGCGAGCGCGGCGAACGAGGCGTCGTCCTCGGGGGGACGCTCCGCCGTCCGGCCGGAGCCGTTCGCTCCCTTCGCCGGGGGCTCTATTCCCTCCACCGGTGGGACCTCGAGCGGCGATGGAAGCAGCTCCACGATCGCGTCGAGCAGCGGCTGAACGCCCTTGTTCTTGAAGCTCGAGCCGCACAGGACCGGGGTGATCTTGATGTCGAGGGTCGCGCGGTGAAGCGACTGCGCGATCCGGTCGTGGGGGATCTCCTCGTCGTTGAGGTAGGCCTCCATCAGCTCGTCGTCGTAGTCCGCGCACGCTTCGATCAGGTGCGTGCGGAGCTCGTGGGCCCGCTCGGCGAGCTCCTCGGGGATCTCCCGCTGCTCCACCTCGGTCCCGAGCTCGTCGGTCCAGTAGGTGGCCCTGTTCTCGATCAGGTCGACGACGCCGGTGAACTCGTCCTCCTGGCCGATCGGGAGCTGGATCGGGAGCGGGTGGGCGCCGAGGCGGTCGCGCATCGACTCCACGGCGGCGAGGAAGTCGGCGCCGGTCCGGTCCATCTTGTTCACGTACGCGATCCTGGGGACGCCGTACTTGTCGGCCTGGCGCCACACGGTCTCGGACTGCGGCTCGACGCCGGCGACAGCATCGAAGATCGCGATCGCGCCGTCGAGGATCCGCAGCGAGCGCTCGACCTCGACCGTGAAGTCGACGTGGCCGGGCGTGTCGATGATGTTGATCCGGTGGTCCTTCCACTCGCACGCGGTCGCGGCCGAGGTGATCGTGATCCCGCGCTCCTGCTCCTGCTCCATCCAGTCCATCACCGCAGCGCCCTCGTGGACCTCGCCCATCTTGTGGGTGCGGCCCGTGTAGTAGAGGATCCGCTCGGTGGTCGTGGTCTTGCCGGCGTCGATGTGCGCCATGATCCCGATGTTGCGGGTGTTCTCTAGCTGGAAGGTGCGTGCCATTTGTGCGTAAAGTGTCGCTTCTGGATGGTCGAAATGTCGTCGTCCAGCTTCGGGACGAGGCGAGGAGGAGAGACAGGCCCGCAGCGGTATCGGCGCATGAAAAAGGCCCTCGCGGGCCTCAGCGTCAACCGCCTAGCTGGCCCGAACGACGCCTATGTGTTGCGGCTCTCCAACGGTTTGGACCTCTTGCCCCGTCGCCGTGCGCGACTCAGGCATGAGCGAGTCGCGATGTTAGCAGCCTGATGGCGCTGCTCAGGGGCAGGAAGCGCCGGCGATCGGGCCGCCGAAAGCGACCTCGGCCAGAGCGACGCGCGCGACCCCGCTCGCGGCGGCGCACCGCGACCACGTTGCGCCACAGGGCCGCCGAGGTGCGGGCGGCCGTGCTGAGCCTCGCGCGGCTGCTCGGGGGGGCGCTGCAGGAGATCGGCCGCGGCACGGTCGCGGCTGCCGAATGGCTCGGCCGTCAGGAGCTGAAGCTCGGCCGGCTGGTGTCCGCCCCGTTGCTCGCCCTGGTGCGGGGGACGCGGGCCGCGATCCGGGCCGGCGAGCGCGTGATCACGCCGCCGCGTGCGGTCGGGGCGGTGGTCCTGGGCGCGGCGGTGCTCCTCGGCGTCTCTCAGTTCGTCGACTACCGCGGCGTCGGGATCGGCGTCCCCCTCTACGAGGGCGTCGAAGCGGTCGCCCCGGCGCCGCAGACCGATCGCCAGCCGGCCGGCTCGGCTCACGCGTACGTTCTGCTGCCGGTCGCCGTGCTCGCGATCGGTGCGCTCGCCTTCGCGCTGCGGGGACGGTGGCAGCTCGGGCGCGCGGTGTCGCTGCTCGGGGCGGCCGGCGTGGCGATCACGCTCCTGATCGACCGCCCGAAGGGCCTCGACGAGGGCCCGGCGGCACTCGCCTTCGAAGGCGCCAACGCGGTGCTGGTCGAGGGTTTCTGGGCCCAGCTCGCCGCCTCGGTGGTGCTGTTGGTGACCGGGCTGCTGCTCGGGCGCTACGTCCGCGCGGAGCAACCCGCGGAGCGGCGCGGGTGGCGCTCGCGGCGCCGTTCCGCCCGGGGCCGCAGGGGTCGAGCCGCGCCGGCCGCGGGGATGCGCGCGTGAGCAGGCTCGCGTCCTTCGCCCGCGCGGAGTACCTGCTGCCGTTCGCGTGCGCGGCCGCCGCGCTTTGCGTCGGGGCCTCCGAGCTGATGACCACCTTCGAGTTCGACCTCGGCGCCAGCGGCGAGCCCCAGCAGACGATCGCCGCTGCCGATCGGCACTCCTACGCGCTCCTGGTGCTCGCGATCTTCGCCCTGGTGGCGCTCGCCGTCGCGGTGATCTCCGGCTCGCGGCCGGCCGCCGTCTCGGTCGCCGTCGCCGGGGGCCTGTCGCTGCTCTTCTTCCTCGTCGTCGACCTGCCCGACGTGGGTCAGTCGGGCACGGTGGACGAGCCCTCGCGCGTGTTCTTCTCCAGCAAGGCGGAGCCGGCGGACGGGTTCTGGCTCGAGCTCGTCGGCACGGTCGCGCTCGCCGTCTCGGGCGGCGCGCTCGCGACCCTGCGGCCGGAGCAGCTGAGGATGCTGCTCTCGCGTCGCTCAGGAGGCGAGGGCGTCGCGCCGCGTGGTGTGAAGGCGACCCGGGAGGGGCACGACCAGGCGGCGAGCGGTGCCCCCGGCCGCGCCCGGAGACGCACCCGCGGGGCCGCTAGGTCAGATTCACACCGCCGCTAGCCATCTAGAGGCCTGATGCGGGTTCCCCGCGCACGCCTGGCGGCGCCGCGTCGCGCCCGGCATCGTCCTCGCCGGCTTGCGTGGCGCTGCCACGCTTCACCGGCTGCGTCCTTGCCT
>JBOGZH010000126.1:0-5697 GCA_050697095.1 Solirubrobacterales bacterium | reverse complement strand
GAGCAGGGCGACGCGACGGCGGGGCCGCGGCCGCTGCGCGCCGCCGGCACGCGACTCGGCACCCTGCTCGGCGTCGACGTCCAGGACCCCAACCTCCCCCGCCTGCTGGCGGCGGGCGACGCCGAGGTGATCGCGTCGAGCACGCACGACTGGCGCCAACTCGCGATCCAGCACAGGGCGCTCGCCGCCCTCGGAGCCGAGGCCTCGGGAGTGCCCGTCGTGCGCGCCGACTGGCGCTACGGGTCGGCGATCTACGATCGCGAGGGGGAGACGATCGCCGACGCCGGGGAAGACCGTCGGCGCACCGTGGTCGCCGCCGAGCTAAAGGCGGGGTCGCCGACCCCCTACGCGCGGCTCGGCGACGCCGTGGGCTGGGTCTCGCTGGGGGCGGCCGCCGCCGCGTGGCTGGCCGCCGCCGGCCGCGCAATCGCTACTCGTAGACGACGCATTCCGGCCGGGGCTGAAGCTTCATGACCTCATCACCATCAGATCGCGCCTGCGCTGCGCCGGCGAAGGCAACGACGCGCTACCCGTGCGGCCGCGCGAGCCTTCGGTGGTCGAGCGCCTCGTCGAGGATCTGCTCGTCGACGCCCATCTCCCGCGCGACCTCGCGCAGGTGTCGCCCCGTCTTCGCCGCCTCCTTGACGATCTCCGTCGCCTTGTCGTAGCCGATGTGGAGGTTGAGCGCTGTGGCGGTGGCGAGGGTCGCCTCGGCGTGGCGCTCGCACATCTCGAGGTTGGCCTCGACGCCCTGGATCGCCTTCTCATCGAGGAGGCGCGCCGCCGACGCGAGCAGCTTGATCGAGTCCAGGAGGTTGCGGGCGATCAGCGGGACGCGCACGTTGAGCTCGAACTGACCCTGCGAGCCGGCGATCGTGATCGCGGCGTCGTTGCCGATCACCTGGTCGCCGACCTGGATCACGACCTCGGGGATCACGGGGTTGACCTTCCCGGGCATGATCGATGAGCCCTTCTGGAGCTCGGGGAGGCGCAGCTCCGCGAGCCCGGCCCGGGGGCCGGATCCCATCAGCGCGAGGTCGTTGGCGATCTTGAGCAGCGAGACCGCCACCACCTTCAGGGCCCCGGATAGCTCCACCAGGGCGTCGCGGTTGCCCTGGGCCTCGAAGCGGTCGGCGGGCGCGGAGATCACGAGCCCGGTCGCTTCGCTCAGCTTCTCGCGGACCCGCTCGGCGAAGTCGGGGTGCGTGTTCAGCCCGGTGCCGGTGGCGGTGCCTCCGAGCGGGATTTGGCCAACCCGTCCGAGCGTCGCGCGCACCCGCTCGGCGCCGAGCCGCGCCTGCGCGGCGAAGCCGCCGAACTCCTGTCCCAGTGTCACCGGGACCGCGTCCATCAGGTGGGTGCGCCCGGCCTTCACGACCTCGGCGAACTCGTCCGCCTTGCCCTGAAGCGAGCCCGCGAGCCCGTCGAGCGCGGGCAACAGCCCGCCGGTCACCTCGCCGAGCGCCGCGAGGTGGACGGCGGAGGGAAACACGTCGTTCGACGATTGGCCCATGTTCACGTGGTCGTTCGGGTGGGCGGGGTCGCCGGCGAGGTTCGCGATCACCTCGTTCGCGTTCATGTTCGAGGAGGTCCCCGAGCCGGTCTGGAAGACGTCGATCGGGAACTGGTCGTCGTGCTCGCCGGCCGCGACGGCGTCGGCCGCGGCGGCGATCCGCTCGGCCAGTTCCGAGTCGAACTTCGGGTCGAGCTCCGCGTTCACCCGCGCCGCGGCCGCCTTTATCCGCCCCAGCCAGTGGATCACCGGAGCGGGGATCGGCTGCCCCGACACGGGGAAGTTCTCGACCGCCTTACGCGTCTCCGGCCCCCACAGCTCCGTCTCGACCTCGCTCGTCGCCATCTCGTACTAACGCTAGCCGGTCTCCTGGCCCGCGGCGTAGCCCTCGCCGAAGGCGCGCTCGAAGCTCGCGGAAAGCGGCCTGCCGCCCTTGCTGAAGCGCGCCGCCGCGTCGAGGCGGCGCAGCAGGTCGGCGTGGATGTCCCCGCTCTTGGCCGCCCCCTCCTGCGCCGCGCCGACGAGGTAGCCGAGCCTGACGGTCGCCTCACCGGACGGCTCGCGCAGCGCCTCGGCGTTGAGCTGCGTCGCCGCGTTCACCATCTGCTCGCCGATCTGCCCCAGCTCGGCGGGATCCTGATCGCGGGTGAGGCAATCGCTGATCGGAGTCGAGCCGTCGAGCAGGACCGGCTCCGGTGCGACCCGGAGCGCTTCCAGGTAGGCGCTCGCCCGCGCGAGGCAGGCCGCGGGCGCGTCGGCCTCCTCCTCGCCGCAACCCGCGAGAACGGCGAGCACGAGAGCCGCGCCCGCGAGCGGCGCTCGCAGCGATCTGCCCACGACGGAGAGCACCGGCCCAGGCTATCGGCGGGGGAGGCACCCGTCCCTAGAATCCGCCGCTCATGGCGCGTTATCGGCCGGTCGACCCCAGGCAGAGCTTTCCCGAGCTCGAGGAGCGGATCCTCGAGCGGTGGCGGGAGCGCGACGTCTTTCACCGCTCTCTCGCGCAGCGCGAGGGAGCACCGGTATGGAGCTTCTACGAGGGCCCGCCGACGGCGAACGGACGGCCCGGGTCCCACCACGTGCTGTCGCGCGCGTTCAAGGACATCTACCCGCGGTTCAGGACGATGCGCGGGTATCGGGTCCCGCGCAAGGCGGGGTGGGACACGCACGGGCTCCCGGTCGAGCTCGAGATCGAGAAGGAGCTCGGTGTCTCGTCGAAGGCGGAGATCGAGGCCTACGGGATCGCCGAGTTCAACGCCCGTTGCCGGGAGTCGGTGTTTCGCTACGTCGAGGACTGGAACCGGCTCACCGAGCGGATCGGGTTCTGGATCGACCTCGACGACCCCTACGTCACGCTCACGAACGAGTACATCGAGTCGGTGTGGTGGTCCTTGCGGCGGATCTGGGACGACGGTCGCCTGTACGAGCGCAACAAGGTCGTCCCCTACTGCCCGCGCTGCGGGACCGCGCTGTCCTCGCACGAGGTGGCGCTCGGGTACAAGGACGTCGAGGACCCCTCCGTGTTCGTGAAGCTCCCGATCACCGCGGTCCCCCCCAGCGACCAGATCCCCGAGAGCCCGCTGAGAGAGGGCGACCGGCTGCTGGTGTGGACGACGACGCCGTGGACGCTGATCTCGAACGCGGCGGTCGCGGTGGGACCGGAGATCGAGTACGTGCGTGCCCGGCCACCCGGGTCGGAGGAGGTTTTCGTCGTCGCAGCGGACCTGGTCGAGCGCGTGCTCGGCGAGGGCGCCGAGATCATCGCCCACTTCCCGGGGTCGGCGCTCGCCGGAACTGCCTACGAGCCGCCGTTCCCCTTCATCTCCGACTACGGCCCCCGCGGCCACACCGTGCTCGAGGCCGACTTCGTGACCACCGGCGAGGGCACGGGGCTCGTCCACACCGCGATCGCCTTCGGCGAGGACGACTTCCGGCTCGGCGAGCAGTACGGGATCAAGCTCCAGAACCCGGTGCGCGCGGACGGCACCTTCGACCAGCGGATCACCGACTACGAGGGACGCTTCGTCAAGGACGCCGACGCCGACATCGTCGAGTCGCTTCGCGACCGCGGCCGGTTGCTGCGCGTGGAGACCTACGAGCACGCATATCCCCACTGCTGGCGCTGTGAGACGCCGCTGTTGTACTACGCCAAGTCGAGCTGGTACATCCGCACGACCGAGGTCCGCGACCGGATGCTGGCCGCGAACGAGGAGATCGACTGGCACCCGGAGCACATCAAGCACGGTCGCTTCGGCAAGTGGCTCGAGGGCAACGTCGACTGGGCGCTGTCGCGCGAGCGTTACTGGGGCACGCCGCTACCGATCTGGTCGTGCGAGAGCCCCGACTGCGAGGAGCGGTTCTGCGCCGGGTCGATGGACGAGCTGCTCGAGCGCGGCGGCGAGGTCCCGGACGACCTCCACCGGCCCTACATCGACGAGGTCGTGCTGGGATGCGAGGTCTGCGGCGGCGAGATGCGGCGGGTCGAGGAGGTGATCGACGCCTGGTACGACTCGGGCTCGATGCCGTTCGCGCAGTTCCACTACCCCTTCGAGGGGCAGGAGAGCTTCGAGGAGCGGTTCCCGGCCGAATTCATCTGCGAGGCGATCGACCAGACACGCGGCTGGTTCTACTCCCTGCTCGCGATCTCGACGCTGCTCTTCGACACCACGAGCTACCGGCACTGCGTCTGCCTCGGCCTGATCCTCGACCCCGAGGGCCAGAAGATGTCGACGAGCCGGGGCAACGTGGTGCAGCCGGCGGAAGTGATCGAACGCCACGGCGCCGACGCGCTGCGCTGGTACTACCTCACCTCGCAGCAGCCGTGGGCGGGGTACCGCTTCTCCGTCGACACGGTCGGCGAGGCGGTGCGCCAGTTCACGCTCACGCTGTGGAACACGTACTCGTTCTGGGTCCTGTACGCGAACGCTGAGGGGCTCAGTCCTGCGGACTTCGCCGATCAGTCACCAGTCACCAGTCATCAGTCATCAGACGCGAACGCTCTCGATCGGTGGGCGCTGTCCCGGCTTCAGGGAACGGTCCGCGAGGTGACGGAGCGGCTCGAGGCTTTCGACTCCACCGCCGCGGGGCGCGCGATTGCCGCCTACGTCGAGGAGCTCTCCAACTGGTATGTGCGCCTCTCGCGCAGGCGCTTCTGGGAGGGGGACCGCGCCGCGTTCGGGACTTTGCGGCGCTGCCTGCTCGACGTCGCGGCGATGCTCGGGCCGTTCACCCCCTTCCTCGCCGACGAGATCTACACCAACCTCGCCGGCGGCGAGGCGGAGGAGTTCGCCTCCGGGCCGGACTCGGTGCACCTGCTCGACTTCCCCGAGCCCCACGAGTCGCTCGAGGACGGCGACCTGGAGCTCGGCATGGAGGCGGCGCGGCGCGCGGTCGAGCTCGGGCGCGCCGCCCGGGCCCAGGCGGGGGTCAAGGTCCGCCAGCCGCTGCGCAAGGCGGTGATCGTCGCCACCGATCGCGAGCGCGAGCAGATCCAGCGCCTATCGGATCTTGTGGCGGGCGAGCTGAACGTGAAGGAGATCGAGTTCGTGGCTGAGGAGGCCGAGCTCGTCACCTACGAGGTGAAGCCCAACTACCGCTCGCTGGGCCCCCGGTTCGGGAGGCTGATGCCCCAGGCGGCGGCCGCCGTTCAGGCGCTCGACCCCGCCGCCGTCGCGGAGGCGGTGGCCGGCGAGCGCAGGGTCGGGATCCGGGTGAACGGCGGCGAGCACGAGCTCGAGCCCGACGACGTCACCCTCGTGCTGCAGCCGCTCGACGGCTATCAGGTCGAGGCGGAGTCGGGACGCGCGGTGGCGCTCGCCTTGGAGCTCGACGACGAGCTTCGGCGCGAGGGTCTGGCGCGTGAGGTCGTCCACGCGGTGCAGAACACCCGCAGGGAGGCGGGGCTCGAGGTCACCGACCGGATCGCGCTACGGCTCGGCGGGGACCCGGAGCTGCTCGATGCGGCCCGCGCCCACGAGGGCTACGTCGCCGGCGAGACGCTCGCAACGTCGGTCTCCTACGACGCCGAGGGCTCGGCGGGAACGCAGATCGAGGGGCGCGATCTGGTGATAACGGCGTCGAAAGCCGGCTAGGCGAGCGCCGGCTCGAGCTCGGCCTCGAGGCGCTTCTTGGGCAACGCCCCGATCACCTTCTTGACCTCGTCGCCGCCCTTGAAGACGATCAGG
>JBOGZH010000125.1:0-2479 GCA_050697095.1 Solirubrobacterales bacterium | reverse complement strand
CCTCCTGCACCTTGAGCGAGAGATCGTCCGGCCCGAGCCAGTCTGGGTGACGCGCCGGCGAGCGTTGGTCGATGCCCGCAGGGAGCGATCGCATCTCGGCGACCTGCTCGGTCACCTTCTGGCCCATCAGATGGCCGCCGAGCCCGACCTTGCAGCCCTGGCCGATGAAGAACTCCACGCCGTCGGCGAGCATCAGGTGGTGCGGGTTGAACCCGTACCGGCTCTGGATCACCTGGTAGTACCACTTCGTCGAGTGGTCGCGCTCCGGCGGGATCATCCCGCCCTCCCCCGAGCACGTGGCCGTCCCGACCATGGACGCGCCCTTGGCGAGCGCCATCTTGGCCTCCAGGGAGAGCGCCCCGAAGCTCATCCCGGTGATGTAGATGGGGATGTCCAGCACGAGCGGTTTCTTGGCGAAGCGCGCGCCGAGCACCGTCTTCGTCACGCACTTCTCCCGGTAGCCCTCGATCACGAACCGTGTCAGGGTGCCGGGGAGGAAGATCAGGTCGTCCCAGCCGGGCATCTTCTTGAACATCGAGAAGCCGCGCATCCGGTAGCGGCCGAGCTCGGCCTTCATGTGGATGTCGTTGATGACCTCCGGGGTGAAGATCGGGCTGCGCCCGAGGACCTCGCGGCCGGTCGTTGCGTTCTCGTCGGCCATCGCTCCCCCTCTCAGAGCACCAGCTTGCGCTCGCTGGGCTCGAGGATGTCGTAGTTGTAGAGCTTCTTCCCGGAGACGAGCTTGCGCAGCGCGGGAGGCTCCCCGAGCTCATAAATCTGAAACTTGCGCTCGACGAGCTCGGTGTCGGAGTCGGTCCACTCGGCCTCGACGCAGTCGATCCCGAGCGCGGCGATCTCGCCGCCGACGTAGATCGTGCCGTCGTACATCGAGTCGCCGAGGCCCGGGCCGACGTCGCCGCAGATGATCTGGCGGCCGCGCTGCATCATGAAGCCGGTCATCGAGGCGGCGTTGCCGAGCACCAGGATCGTGCCGCCCTTCTGGTCGATGCCGGTGCGCGCGCCGACGTCCCCCTTGACGACGAGGTCGCCGCCGCGCAGCGCGGCGCCGGCGAGCGAGCCGGCGTTGTGCTCGACCACGACCACCCCCGACATCATGTTCTCGGCGACCGACCACCCCACCCGTCCGGTGATCTCGACCTCGGGGCCGTCGATCAGCCCGCAGCCGAAGTAGCCCAGGCTGCCCTCGAAGCGGATCCGGCAGCGGGAGAGGATGGCCACGCCCAGCGAATGCCGCGCGCTCGGGTTGAGGACCGTCACGTCGGTGACACCCTGCTCGTAGACCAGCCAGCGCAACTCGGCGTTGATCTTGCGCGTGGTCAGCTCGCTCCCATCGAGCACGGCGCTGCGGCCGTCGATCTTCGAGGTCTTGGGGATGGCGTCATCGAGCTCGACCAGCCCGCGCTCGTCCATCCGCGCCGTGTTCTGCTCGCTCACCTGGTCCAAACCCGCACCTCGCCCTCGTAGGGGTCGTGGGTCTCGATCTCGCGGTCGAGCACCTGGCGGATTGCGATCTCCTCCGATGCTAGCGCCACGAGATCGTCGTCCTCGTAGAGCACCAGCGGCTTGGCGCCCAGCTCGTCCTTGGCGACCCCGAGGGAGTCCTCCGTGACGCAGATGTAGGTGAAGACGCCGTCGAGGTCCTCGAGGCTCTGGCGCATGGCGTCCTCGAGCGAGCGGCCCTCGCTCATCCGCTCGGCGAGGTAGACCGCGATGATCTCCGAGTCGCACTCGGACTGGAAGCGGTGGCCGGCGCGCTGCAGCCGCCGGCGCCAGTCGTGGAAGTTCGTCAGCTGGCCGTTGTGGACGACCGCGACGTCGGGGAACGGGTACGCCCAGTAGGGATGCGCGTTGGCGATGTCGACGTCGGACTCCGTCGCCATCCGCGCGTGGCCGATCGCGTGGGTGCCCACGTACCCGTCGAGGCCGTACTCCTTCGAGACCGTCTCGGCGTCGCCGAGGTCCTTGACGATCTCCAGCGAGCGCCCCAGCGACAGCACCTCGGTGTGGCGAACCCGCTCGACGGTGTCGGCGAGCAGCTTCAGGTCGCCGTCGAAGCCGAAGCTGACGGTCAGCGTGCGGGGGGTGCTCTTCACCTCCTCGATCCGGGCGCCCGCATCGCGCATGCGGGCCTCGACCTGATCGCGTTGGCGCTGCACGCGCCGGGCGAGCTCGGGGTCATCGTCGCTCGCCTCGCTCAGCTTCATGTGCATGACGAAGGTGTCGCCGCCCCCGCGGTACAGCGCGTAGCCGGTCGAATCCGGACCCCGGTGCTTCATCGCCTGCAGCATCCGGGTCATGTCGCGACCGACCTCGCGCTCGCCGTCACCGTTGCGGTAGATGATCCCGGCGATCCCGCACATCAGATGAGTGATTCCATGGCCGCGTGCGCCCGGGGGCGCGCGTGGCCGAGCAGATCGAGGACGCAGGGCGCGAAGTGTGCTTTCAGCACACGAGCGCC
>JBOGZH010000124.1:0-2891 GCA_050697095.1 Solirubrobacterales bacterium | reverse complement strand
GGCGCGCGATCGCGTTGATGATCACGAGGAGGATCAGCGATCCTCCGATCGCGATCAGCCACGTGCCGAGGTCGAAGAAGTCCTCGATCCGGCCGATGTCGAGCGCGGTGGCGATGAAGCCGCCGATCAACGCGCCGAGGATCCCAACCGCGGTCGTCCCGATGCACCCGCCCGGCTCGGTCTCACCGGGGATGATCGCGCGTGCGATCAGCCCTGCGAACAGCCCGAGAAAGATCCACCCGATGATTCCCACGGACCGAGCCTATGCGAAAAGCCGGCCCGCCGGGGTCAGGGAGGGAAAACCCCGGCGGGCCGTTGGCTCAGGCTGGCCAATGGACACCGTCGAGCCTGCTTGGGAAAGGGCACGACGGAGCCCTGGTCTCATCCATCTGCAGACTACGAAGGCTTGCTAAAGGAACCCTTAACCACAGGCGGGTCGCCACAAACCCGGTCGCGGCGGACGCGGGAGCGAGCAAGGCTGCCGGTTATGTGAGTGCGAGCGAGCGGGAGCGGAGCACGCGACCGGAATGATTCAGGCCAGCCCCTCGGCCTGGTACTCGCGCAGGAAGCCCTCGAACAGCCGCCGGTGGCCCTCCTCGTCGTGGAGGATCTCGGTGACCATGTCCTGGGTGACCGGGTCCACGCCCTCGCTTGCCGCGATGATCCGGTTGTAGTGCTCGATCGCCCCGGCCTCGGCCTCGATCACCCCGCGGATCACGTGCACGACGTCGGTCTGGTGCTCGGGGGGCTGCAGATAGGACTGCTCGGCGCTGAACTCGCCCGATCCGGGGACGACGCCCCACAGCTCCTTGATCCGCTCGGCGAAGCGCTGCGCGTGCCCCAGCTCCTCCTGGATGTCCTCGGCGAGCGACTCCTTGATCTCCTGCGCCCGCACGCCATCGGGGTTGACCGAGTTCGCCATGTAGCTCATCACGGTCTCGATCTCCATCCAGTAGGCGCGCCTGAGCATCTCGACGATCTCCTCGCGGCTCTCCGCGTTCTCGGCGGCGAGGATGCCGGTTGCGTCGCTGCTGGTCCTGGCCTCCATTCGACCTCCTTGATCGGTGACGGCCTATGCCGCCGTTGCAGGCATACCCGGGCGATCCCGGCCTAAACGTGCCGGGAGGCGGACCGTGAAGGAGGCGCCGCCCCGGGACGAGCTGCCGGCCTTGGCGTCGCCGCCGTGTGAGGTTGCCACCGCCTCGACGATCGCGAGCCCGAGCCCCGTCCCGTCGCCGCCCGCAGCATCCGCGGGGCCCGGGCCGCGCACGAAGCGGCCGAACACGTCGTCCTCCAGGCCCTTCGGGAGTCCGGGCCCATCGTCGCTGACCTCGAGCACCGCGCTGCCGCGATCACGAGCGACGCTGAGCGTGACCTTGGTTCCCGCCGGCGTGTGGCTGACGGCGTTGTCGAGCAGGTTGAGAACCATGCGGTGAAGCTCATCGGGGTTTCCCTCCACGGCGACGGGTCCGTCCGAGCTCATCGCCAGCTCGTGCCCGGGCGCGACCGGGCGCACCTCGGCGAGTGCGCTCGTGGCGATCTCGGCGAGATCGCACTCGCGCCGCGCGCTCGCCCGCCCCGCGTCGGCGCGCGCGAGCAGCAGGAGGTCGGAGACAAGCCGGCTCATTCGCTGCGAGGAGCGCAGCGCCGAGCTCACCGCGGCGCTGTCCTCCGACGCGCCGATCTCACCCAGCGAAGCCTGGAGCAGCTCGAGGTTGGCGAGGATGCTTGTCAGCGGGGTGCGAAGCTCGTGCGAGGCGTCGGCGACGAACTCACGCTGCCGCTCCATCGCCTGTTGGGTCTCCGAGCGGGACTGGTCCAGCGCGCGCAGCATCTCGTCGAGAGTGCGGGCGAGCTCGGCGACCTCGTCGTCGGTACTCGGCGTCGGGATCCGCCGCGAGGGGTCGCGGGTCGAGCCGATCTCCCGCGCCGCCGCGGTGAGCGAGGAGATCGGACGCATCGCGCGCGCGGCGACGGCGTGCCCGGCGAGATACGCGAGCACCGTGCCGATCAGCACGCCAGCGCCGAGAAACAGCCACAGCTTGTCCATCGTTCGCTGGAGGTCGTCGGTATCCCGCCCGTACTGCACGAACACCTCGGGGAATCCGAGTTGGTTCGTAGGGATGGACGTGCTGGCGACCTCGTATGAGCCGACCGTCTTGACCCCCGGCTCCGGCGGGCCGAACTCGGGCGCGTCCGGGTCGCTCTCCTCGTACACGTCGCCCGAGGCGGTGATCACGCGGGCGTGTGCTCCCTCCACCATCACCTCACCCGTCAGGCCGGGATGCACCGAGGGGTCTTCCCCCGACACGCGCGCGAGCTCCAGCTCGAGGCCAAGCCGGTTCGCGGTTGCCTCGACGTCGTCGCGGAAGTCGCCCTCGAGGCTGTTGGTCGTCAGGCGTCCGACGACGGCGGCGAAGCCGACGAGGATCACGAACGTGAGAACCGCGGACACGGCGGCAACGCGCCACCGCACCGGCCATCCCTCCGGGGTGGCGAGGATCCGCCCCACGATCCGCTTTGCGCCCGCCCGCGCCATCGCTCCTCAGCCTCGGAGCACGTAACCGGCGCCGCGCTTCGTGTGCAGCATCCGCGCCTCGTCGCCGGCCTCCAGCTTGCGGCGCAGGTTGGAGATGAAGACGTCGATCGTGTTCGTGAGCGCCATCGGGTCATAGCCCCAGACGTCCTCGAGCAGGCGCTCGCGGCTGACCACGAGCCGCTCGTTTCGCATCAGGTGCTCGAGCAGCTCGAACTCGCGGTTGGTGAGCTCGATCTCGCGCTCGCCGCGGCTGACCTCGCGGGTGTCGGGGTTGAGGCGCAGGTCGCCGACGACCAGCGCCGCGCTGCCCCGCGGCGGGCGGCGGCGCATCAGCGCCCGCATGCGGGCGAGC
>JBOGZH010000123.1:0-11887 GCA_050697095.1 Solirubrobacterales bacterium | reverse complement strand
TGACGCCTGGGAGTGCCCCTCGTGCTCGACCGGTAGCCAACGCAGGCCCGTACCGGTCAGCTCGCCGTCGGCGATGACGCGCTGGCGCTCGCAGCCCTCCGCCGAGCGGAGGCGCCCGTCGTACATCAGCTCGGAAACGAACCCGCACACGTCCGGGTGCATGCGCCACGTGCGCTCGAGGAAAACGCCGCGATCCGCCGGGATCGTCTGGCGGTCGCCCAGCAGATGCTCGAGGACGGACAGCGACGTTCCCTCAGGGTGGGCGGCCTGGGTGACCTGGGGAAGCTGCTGGGGGTCGCCGAGCAGGACGACGTTGCGGGCCGCGGTGCTGAGCGCGAGCGTGTCGGCTAGCGACACCTGGCCGGCCTCGTCGATGAATAGATAGTCGAGCGTGCCGTCGACCTCCTCGCGGCAGTGGTGCCACGCGGTCCCGGCCGCGAGTTGCACGTCGGGGTTGGTCAGCGCGGCGTTGTCGTCCACCGAGGCGATGCGGCTTCCCTCGAACACCGACTCGGGATTGTCGCCCGAGCACTTCTTGAGGCCCCGGAACTCTGCACCCACCTCGTCGGCGACCTCCTCGACGTTCTTGAGCATCTCGTGGATCGCCTTGTGGCTGTTCGAGGTGATCCCGACGCGGTTGCCGCGCCGGATCAGATCGACGATCACGCGTGCCCCTCGCCACGTCTTGCCTGATCCTGGCGGGCCCTGGATAAACAGATAGCTGCTGTCGAGCCGGGCGACGAGCTCCTTGAGCTCGTTGACGTCCAGCCCTTCGTGGTCCACCGGCTTACCGTCGGAGCGGCCCGAGAGTCGCGGGCGCGCGTGGTGAAGGATCTGGCGGGCTGCTGAATACGTGCCCTCGACCCCGGCACCGTTTTCGATGATGTCGCGTGCAAGGCGGCGCAGGGCGTCGCGTTGCTGATCGGTGTTGTATGGCCCTCCGGGGACGAGGGCCGCCGGAAGCGGAATCCCGGCGAGGGACGGGCCGCGTTTGATCTCGAGCCAGCCGCGCTCGGGCTCAATCTGGATCACGGTTCCGGCTGGTCCCTCGGTCGCTGGATCTCTGAGGCCGCTGTCTCCGGGCCTCACCTTTGTCTCCTGGGGCTCGAAGAGAAGGCGATGTGCGGTCGAGCGCTTGACCGATCGCGGTGGCGCTTCGGGATCCGGTCGCATCCCGCCGACACAATCCGCGTCATCGATGAGCTCCTCGGGGTCGGCATCGAAGCGGTCGAACATGAACCACCACACGGGCCGCGCCTCCCGGTGGTGGTACTCCAGGAGCTGCGCCATCAGCCACCGCGCCCGGTCCCCCTCACCGCGCCGCTCGAGCTCCTCCGGGACGCCGTCGAGCAGTCGCGCCATCAGGGCCTCGTTCTCCTCCAGCTCGGCGAGGGCCTTCTCCGAGCGCTCGACCTCCTCGGGCGTGAACCAGTCGATCCTCACCCCGAATTGCTGCTCGGCCTCGGCCCGCAGGCCGAGCAGCCATTCGCGCAGGCGCCAGGTCGACTCACAGTCGTCGCGGTTGTAGTCGGCGATCGCGCCGAGGATCTCCTCCTCGCCGGTCTCCAGCCAGCGCTCGAACTCGACGACCGAGTCGTTGCCGTCGGTCACCGCGGTGTCTCGCCGCGTCATGTAGAAGCCCTCGACCTTCTTCAACCCGTAGCTCGGCTCGGAGATCCTCAGACCCTCGCGGACGACCTTGTACAGGTCGACGAACACCTGGTCGCGAAGCAGCTGGTCGAGCTCCTCCTCCCGCGTGGCGTGCCTGCCGGCGAGCCGCCGCAGCGCGGTCGGCTCGTAGTGGGCGTAGTGATAGACGTGGAGGTCCGGGTAGCGCTGCCGGCGCTCGGTGACGAGATCGATGAAGCGCTCGAAGGCGATTCTCTCCTCGGCCCGGTCTCGGGCCCAGATCGGCTCGAAGCGCGGCTCTCCGGTGTCGACCGTGACGACCCCGAACAGGTACTCGAGACCGTCCTCGAAGAACGGATCACCCTCCATGTCGAAGAAGACGTCTCCCTGCGAGGTTTCGGGCAGGCGGGCGAGCCCGCGGCGATCGTCGAGCGCGAGCAGGCGATAGACGGGGTGGTCTGCCTCACGGCCGGCGAGCTGGAGGGCGGCCTGGTCGCGAAGCTTGGCGAGCGCATCCGGGCGAAGGCCTGGGACTGTGAGTGACGGCGGTGTCTCACCCAGCGCCGCCAGCGTCTTGATCCCGGCGTCCTCGAGCAACTCGACCTGGCCGCGCCTGATGTTGGCGACGAGGCTGAGGTGGTCGTCGGCGAGCCACCGCGCGTCGCAGGCATCCCGCCATCGGCAGACCGCGCAGTGCTCGACCGGGATCGGGTAGGTGTCCCACTCGTCCTCACTCAGCTCTGCGAGGAAGCGCTCGCGCACGCGGCGGAAGTAGGCGGAGAACTCGACGAGCCGGAAGCTGTGGGTCTCGTTGGTGCCGAGGATCACGTGGATGCGCTCCGGCGGCTCGCCTCCCTGCACGGCGTGCAACAGCTCGCTGTAGAAGCAGAGCTGGAGCACGAAGTAGGGCTTGGCCCGCCGGGCGAGCTTGGTGTCGGCGACCTCGTAGCTCCAGTCTCCGAGCTCGGAGGGTCGGTCGACGCGGAAGAGGAAGTCGGCGTGGCCGCGGAGTCCGTCGCGGAGGAACGTTCCCTGGTAGATCACCTCCGCGCCGGCCCGCATGGCGTCCTCGGTGTCGGCGGCCGCCTCGCGCACCGCCTCCAGCGCGCGGTCCGGCATCGAGATTTCGACCACCTCGCCTCCCGCGTCCTTCAGCGATTGCAGGTAGGCGGCCTCGTGCTCGTCACCCTTGCGGGCGATCAGCTCAGCCTCGGGGCTGCGCAGCGGCTCAACAGAGCGATCGCCCCGCGCGTAGGCGAGGTTGAGCGCCGTGAGGTGGCGACACGCGAGGTAGGCGTTGAGGTCGCTCGCCGAGACGATCAAGTCGCCGTTGACCTGCTGCATCAGTGTTCCCTACGGCCTCGGGTTTCAGTCACCGCAATCCAGTCGGTCGATCGCATCCTTCCCTGACGGAAGGCGACCCATCGATCAGTGCAGTAGAGCAGCGCGGCGATCCCGGCCCGTCACTCAGCGGCTCACGCGGGCGCCAGTGCTGGGTCGAGCTGAGTCTTGGAGAGATGTGCTCGTGGCCACGTGAGTGTCACCTGGCCTTCGCGCTCCAGCGTCCACCGAACGTTCAGCAAGGAGCCCGATCACCTCTCCGGACTCGTCGTAGTGGACGGCGTGACCCTCCGGAGTCTCCAGGCCGCGCGCCGCGGAACGAGGCTCGCCGACGTTCAGGTAGACCACGTCGCCGCGCTCGTCCTAGTGAGCATGGTCGAAGGTGATGCCTGCGATCGTGATACTCATCGCTGCCAGCCTCGGGGCGGATTCTCCTGGACGAGTGCTGTCACCACCCAGCCTGGAGCCTGGTTGAAGTCTACGATGACCCGAGCCACCGCCTCGGGTCAAGATCTTGCCGATAGAAGCGCTCTCGTCCCGACCGGGGATCCGCCTCGCGGTGATCAGGATCGGCGATGGTGTGGCGCGCACGCCGATGATTGCCGCCCAGGTCGCCATCGTCTTGCGCCCGAGAACGGGGTTGCGGCTTGCGCGCCTGCGCGCGACGAGCCCGAGGACGAGGCCGGCGACGCCACCCGGTCTGCGAGTTCCTGCGAAGAGTCCTCGTTCACCGTGCTCCTCCCAACGATCGGTTCCGTGTCGTGAACATCGGTGGGCGCGGGCCGGACCTGACACCGGGCTGCGCTGGTTGGTGGACGGAGTGCCACAGTTTGGTTGCGGCCTCGACACGCTTCGCGCGGCACGCGGCAGGCCAACCTCGTTTCCATCGAGCGGTGGACGAGCACTTGGAACCCGCGGTCGCCGCGATGGGACTCGTGATGTTGCTGATCGTCGCGAGGCTGAGTCCGAATCCCGAGGTTGGCGTCGCTCTCCAAGCTATGGGAGCGGGCGGTGCGTTTGGGCTCCTGGTCGCGTACCTCCGACATCGCGACGACCCGGATGCAGATCGCTGGCGGACTGTTACCGGATTCAGCCTGGTCGGACTCGCAGTTGGCCTGGTGTTGGTGCTCAGCGAGCGACTACTCTTTACCTGATCGTGAACAAGGTCGCGCAGTACATCCCTATCACGCTCTACCTCGTCACCGCGTCGATCGTCGTCAACGTGATCGACAACGAGTGGGGCTTGAGCTCCTGGACCCTTCTCGCGGCCACCTTCGCGATCATCGCGATTGCCGGTTTCCTAATGCCGAGCCGGCCGTACAGCCGCAGCAGGTAGCTCCCAGGCTCAGTCGCCGGGCTCGATCACGGCGTGCAGCCGTCGCCCCATCGCGGCGCCCGAGGCCTCGAACAGCTCGCACATCTCGGCGTGGTCGCGGACGCGCGCGTAGTGCTCGCGAATCAGCCGCGCCGGCATCAGCAGCGCCGCGGCGAAGGCGCTCGCCTCCTCCTCGATGTCGGGGATGTCGGGCTCGTCGAGCTCCGGGTCGGCGGGCTGCACGGTGGCGGAGCGACAGAACAGCGACTCATCGCCCGCCCGGTGCATGACCCAGTGGCCGAGCTCGTGGCCGATCGTGAAGCGCCGGCGCGGCGGCCACTCGCGCGCCTCGGCGGCGTTGACCCAGATCTCGCCCCGTGCGGCGAGCAGCAGCCCCGAGAGCGTCTGGCCGTCCTCCAGCGGGGGGCAACCCGGCGCGGTGGCCAGGTCCTCGACGTCGCGGACGTAGATCCCGAAGCAGCTGTCGGCTATGTCCTCGACCGGGACGGGGAGGCTCTCGCCGTCCCAGATCCACTTGGGCACGCCGGCGAGGATGCCCTCCGCGCGGGCCTCGAGTCCCTCGACATCGACGCGCTCGCCGGAGTCACCCGGCTCCGGCATTAGCGATCGCCTCCCCGGAACAGCTCGTCGACCTCGTCCCACTCGGCCTCGCGCTCGGCGCGGGCCGCCGCCGGAGGCGGCGCCGCCTCCGCATGCTCCAGCTGCCACTCCGGACTAGGCTGCGCGGTGCGGGTGAAGACGGCGTCATCTGTCGAGCCGACCTCGGCTCGTAGCGCCCGCCCCGACTTGCGCAGCGAATCCGCGCTCACGCCCAGGATCTTCGCGAGAACCTCGAGCACCCGCGCGCTGACGCCGCTCGAGGGCAGCAGGCCCTGCTCCATCTGGTGGTAGTAGGAGGCGAACTTCGCCTCGCGGCCTGTGACGCCCAGGGCCTCAGCGAGCTTTGCCACTAGCTCGCTGCGCTTCAGCCGCGCCCTGGCGCGGAGCCGGGGCAGCACCCTGGGCCAGAGTCCAGCGCACCCGCGAAAGGAGCGATCGATCGCGTCGGTGAGGCGCTCGGCCTCCGAGCCCCGGAACGCCTCGGCGTCCCATGGCCTCGGAGGCGCATCCATGAAATAGGCGTCGATCAGCTCCTCCAGCTCCTCGCGGTCGCTTCCCTCGAGGCGGCCGATGTATTCCCAGGGATCCGGATCGCTCCCGCCGAGGTGGGCCTCGACGAACTCGGCGAAGAGCCGCTCCACGTCAGCCATCGGCCGAGCCTCCATCGTCGCCGTCGAGCAGCTTGGCCAGGCGCCTGCGGAACCGGGAGAGGATCTGGTGGACATTTGCCTCGGTCATTGGGTCGCCTGTTCGGTCCGAAAACTGATCATTGATCATCTGGGCAGTTTGTTTCCCGGGACGCTGCTCGAAACCGAGGTCCTGGGGTCCGGCGAGCTCCACGACGCGGCGATGGACGGGGTTGAGCTCGTCCAGCGCCTGGTCGATAAGGCTCCGGTTCGCGATCTCTTCGGTGGCATCAGGCACCTCCCCGGCGGTGCCCCAGATGTCCTCCTCGCCCTCGTGCTCATCGGGGAGTGGGCCCTCCTTCGGCCTGCGGGACTGGGCATCGAAGTAGTCGGCGACACGGCGTCGGGCGATGCGCCTCAGCCACGCCCCAAACTGACGGGGCTGGGCGCCGTCGAAGCTGGACTTGATCGCGCTCTCGATCACCTCGCCCGCGACGTCGTCGACGTCCTGCGGCGGCAGCCTGCGCGAGACCCAGAAGCGGACTTGGCCGATGAAACCAAACACAAGGATCCCGAGAGCCGCGCGGGCGCCGTTGTGTTGGCCGAGCCGGCGCGCCTCGTGGTGGTAGGCGATCAGCTGCTCCGGGGTCAGCGCCAGGAGCTCGCGCTCGGTGAGGGGGCGGAAGTCGCTCATTTGCGCGATCGCTGTCAGATCGAGGATCGCCCCGCCGACTCGCTGGAGGAAGAAAGGAGACGCATGGAAGAGAACGGAAGCAGAAACGGGAAGCGGGCGGGGTCTCAGGAGACGGTCCATCTCGGCCTTTTGATCGACGAGACGGGCTCGATGACCGGGAACGAGCCGGCGGTGATCGGCGGGCTCAACGAGTTCATCGAGAGCCTGCGCGCCGACGAGGCCGAGGCGAACGTCCGCGTGACCATGTCGATGTTCGACCTCCACGGCAACGACCCGGTCGTGCGCGCCAAGTTCAAGGGCATCCCGCTCGAGGAGGTGACCCCGCTGGGTCCGGGCGACTACCAGCCGCGCGGCGCGACGCCGCTGAACGACGCGGTCGTAAAGACGATTCGCTCGATGGCGCGTGTGGTGAAGAAGGGACACCGGGCGATGCTCGTGATCCTCACCGACGGGCTGGAGAACGCGAGCGAGACGCCGAGCCGCGACGTCCGCAAGCTGATCCACCGCAAGGAGAAGGCGGGGTGGGAGTTCATCTACCTGGGCGCCAACCAGGACGTGTGGGCGGAGGCCGAGAAGGTCGGGCTGGCTCAGCCCGGGAAGAGCCTCCGGTGGGAGGCGTCGCCCGAGGGGACCGACCACGCGCTTCGCCTCTCCGCCGATCGCGCGAAGAGCTTCCGCGACGACCCGGAGCGGTACAAGGCGGAGGCGGAGGAGCTGGGCGACGACGTCGAGGACCGATGACCCTGCCGGGGCCGTCGAGGACGATCATCGTCCAGCCGATCGAGGAGCCGGCGCCGGTCGAGCCTCCGCACCAGGAGCCGGCGGAGGCTCCCGAGCCCGAGCCCGCCCCGAGGCCCGAGCCCGCGGAGCCGGAGCGGGAGCCCGTCCCGGCCCGTTGAGGGGAGGGCCTCGATGGGCCGGGACCTCGATCCCGATCGCTCGAGCGCGCACACGGCCGATCCCCCGCTGATCGCCGGAGCGGTCCACGGCATCCGGACGTGGTCGATGCTGTGGACGCGGGGCGGCGACGTCGCGCTTGCGGGCTTCGGCGGCTACGAATGGGAGGGCGGCGGGCGGGCGACGCGCGCCGAGTGCGACGCGCACAGCGCCGGTCGCGCTCCGGACCCGGAGTGCGGGTGCGGGCTCTACGCGCTCCATCCGCGCGCCGGCGCCGAGGGCAGGCTCGCGCTTGAGCCTTCCGCCGCCTGGAACGACCGGCAGGTGACCGGGATCGTCGAGGCGTGGGGCACGGTCGAGCTGCACGCCGACGGCTTCCGGGCCGAGTACGCGCGACCGGTTGCGCTGCTGCTGCTCAGCGACTGGGAGGGGAGCGACTACGCGACGCTCGTGCATCGGCTTGCCGGCCGCCACGGGGCGCGGGTGCTGTGCATTCGGGACCCGGCCGAGGTGATTGCTTACTGTGGGCGACGAAACCTGGGGCTCGCGGAGGGGACGGTCCGTTCCCTGCTCAGGGAGCCGCCGCGGCCCGAGCCGCCTCATGCGCGTCCCCAGGGAGTCCCGGTGTCCGCGGGCGGTGGCGCGGAGCGCGGCCGACTTCGCGAGCTGTGCGAGGAGTGGCGGCCCGACAGCATCGGCGACGCCCTCGCGACGCTCCTCGCCGGCGTGTTCGGAATCTTCTACCTCGCGTTTGGCGCCGCGATCGCA
Source organism: Solirubrobacterales bacterium (assembly GCA_050697095.1). Classification (GTDB taxonomy): domain Bacteria; phylum Actinomycetota; class Thermoleophilia; order Solirubrobacterales; family 70-9; genus DASPWW01. The sequence continues at coordinate 3,996 of JBOGZH010000123.1, read as the reverse complement.
TTCGGGATCGCCGCCGCGGTCTTCGGCTGGTTCCCGGATGAGGATGAGCGGCGCCCCGCCGCTGGCGGCGATACGGCGACTGCGGGCCGCGTGCTGCACGGGGAGCGATCGCTGCGGATCGTTGACGAGGAGCTGGTCTCCGAAGGCAGGCGGCGCTGGCTCTACCTCGCCGAGGTGAGGAACACGGGCGACCGCGCCGCGATCGGGGTGGTGCCGAGCGGGCGGCTGCTGGACCGGAAGGGTGAGCGGCTCGAGTCCATCGATCGTCCTCAAGCCGTCGAGGGTGAGGCGAACCTGGCCCCCGGGCAGACCGGCGTCGTTTGGGACGTGATCCGGCTGCGTGGTGCCGAGCGGAGACCGGCGTCGGCGACCGCGCGCATGGACGTCGAGGCGGGAGCGGCGAGGCTGGTGGACGGTCCGAGCCGGGCGCCGGTTTCGGTCGCCGGCGTGCGGTTCGACCCCGAGCTCTGCATCGTCACCGCGACCGTCGAGAGCCGCCGCCGGATGCTGCGGGCGCGGCTTCTGGTGATCGGCCGCGACGGCAGGGAGCGGGCGCTCGGAGCCGGCGAGTTTGCGGTCGGCCCGGTCTCACACGGCCCGCGGGACTACTACGTGACTCGCGTGCCGCCCAACGCCTGCCTCGAGGGGCTCCCGCGCCTCGAGGCCCACGCCAGCCTCACCCGCCGCCAGCTGCTCGGTGGCCGCGGGGAATAGCTGGCCGTCCCCGGCGTCAGGTCTTCGCTGCTCGACGCGACCCGTCCAGGTGAGTGCAAGAGCGTTGACATCGAGCCACGAACAAGGCGTGCCGCGCGTGATCGACGGCGCGGACGCTGTGATCGAGCACAACCGGCTCGCGCAGGAGTACGGCGCCCTGTATCCGGGGTGGCCGTATCTGGCGCCGGGCGCCGCCGTCCCTTTGCCCGCGGTCGGCATCCTCGAAATCCTGCGGGCGGAGCGGTTCCGCTGAATCAGCGCCGCCCAAGCGCGCGTCAGGAGCGCCTGGCTTGACCTGACGCTTACGATCGGAGAAGTCCATCAAGAGCGGCCGAGGGACCCGGACCGATGACGCCGCAGCAACCGGCCCAGGGTGATCCCTGATGCGCGGTGCTACAGCCGGGACCGATGGAGGTGAAGTGCATTGTCGTCGAACGTCCCGGCCGATCGGCTGACGCCCGAGCAGAAGGAGCTTTGGGAAGAGCATCAGTTCCACGTCCCGAAGCCGAGCAGAGGCCAGACCCCCCAACAGGCGATCAACCTATCAGTGCTCTCATTCCTCTTCTTGTGCGACTTCACTGGGCTGGAGCCTGTGCCCGCGGAAGCCGCGATCAGGGCTGAGTTCGTGGCCGCCGGCGTTCCTGAGCGGTGCCCGGGCCCCGAGTTTTGGGAACACCTGCGCCGGCACCCTGGCTACCACTGGATCCTGGCACCCGGGGCGAGCTTGCGACAGTGGGATTTCGAGCGCTTCGGTCGTCCGACGATCTACCGAATGGAGCGGCGATAAGACGAACGCGAGTAAGAACGATCCAGAAGGCGGTCGCAGGGAAGCGGGGTCCCGAGTGGCTCAATGAGGCCCGCGGACGAGCCTCTTCATGGTTGGGAGCCTCCGGGACCCCGCGTCTGGCCCCAGCCTAGCGCGCCTGCATCCGCGTTCGCGTAGTGAAGCGGACGCGACGCGCTCGCCCGCCCGCTGGCGGCGCGGCCGCTCGCAGGCTCAGGCCGGTGCCAGCGAGATTGAGTGGTTGGCCTGGATCATGTCGTCGGGGTCCCAGCGCCGCTTGATCTCACTCAGGCGCGCGCAGGTATCCGGTGGCAGGATCGCGTCGACGTCGCAGGGGCGCTCGGCGAAGTTGAGGTAGCCGCCTGGGCTCGCCCAGGGCTGCATCGCGTCGTGGAGGTGATCGAGGTGCCGGTCGATCGCCTCGCTCAGCTCGGAGGTCATCGGCAGGCCGATCCCTAGCATGACGAAGGCGGCGTCGAGCTTGGACAGGGCGCCGGCGTTCTCGGCCGGCCGCCCCAGGGCGCCGCCCGCGTGGCGAAGCTCGGCGAGCAGCAGCGGCGAGCCCGCCTCGGCGCCCGCCGCGCCGACGAATGCCTCGATCGCTTCGTCGGGCAGCTCCCGGAGCAGCTCGTGATGCCCGAGAGCAGGCACCGGCTGCTCGGGGTCCATGTGGATCCTGCTGAGGTCCTGGGTGGGAATCTGCCCGAAGGTGTCCATGATCGGCTCGCCGATCTCGCGCAGCGGCGCAATCATCTTCTGTCCCTCTGCGTCACTTCCGATGCAGGCGGCACCTATCGTCAGCAGCGGCCGGTCGCGAAGCGGCTCGGGCACGTCCGGTAGCGGCGGCGGCCGCAGGAAGCGGACAATCGAGGTCACCTCGTCGGGGACTGTCGCGGCCCAGTCGCGGTAGGCTCGAACGGCCTCAGCACCCAGCTCCGCGGGCAGGATCAGGGCACCGGCGTATAGCTCGGCGATCGGCAGCAGGCTGAGATGGAGCGCGGTGACGATCGCGTAGCCGCCGCCGCCGCCACGAAGCGCCCAGTAGAGATCGGCGTCGTTCTCGGCGTCGACTCGCCTCGCCTCGCCGTCGGCGGTGACCAGCTCGATCGCGTTCACCCGGTTGCAGGCGAAGCCGTAGCGCCGCCCCAGCCAGCTCAGCCCACCACCGAGCGTGTAGCCAGTCACCCCCACGTCGGGCGAGGATCCCGGCAGCGAGCAGAGGCCGTCCTTCTGGGCGGCTCCTCCCAGCTCGAGCGCCAACACACCGGCCCCCACGCGTGCCCTCCGGGCCTCGGCGTCGATCTCCACCCCCCGCATCCGCTCGGTCTTGATCACGATCGCGTCGTCGAGCGGGCCGAGCGCGACCGCACCGTGCCCGGTGCCCTGGCCGGCGACCTTCAGCCCGCGCTCGCCGGCGAAGCGGACCACCTTGGCGACGTCCTCCACGCCCTCGACGAAGGCGACCGCGTCGGGCTGCTGGTGGGCAGCGAGGTTCCACGCCTGTCGCGCCTCGTCCCAATCGGAGTCGCCCGGGGTCGCGATGCGCCCGGCAATCGACAGCCCGCTGAAGCCGCTCATCGAGGAACCCACTCTATGCGGAAGCTTGGGGCGCGGGTGGCGAGAGGCGCTTCGCCCGCCGTCGCCGATTAGTTGTTAGGCCGGACGGAGCCGTCCGCCAGACCGCGAGTTCGGTCAGGAACCGCCGGTCAAGCGGACGTACTCGTTCCACGCGGGCTTCGGAGTGAACCCGTTCTGCCCGAACAGCCCCGCCGAGGCACACCAGTCGCATGGCGCGCCGACCGGGTTGAGGTCCCGCCACGTGTACCACAGCACCCCGCCGATCCTCCACTTCTTCCGCTGCTTCTCGAAGAGCTCGAACGACTTCTTGAGCAGCACCGCCTGGCCCTCGAGGCCCTTCACCAGCCGAGAAGTGCTCGCTCCCTCCGATCCCCAGCCGATCTCGGACACCCAGATGTCGGTCGTCTGGAGCCCCTTCTTCGCCTTCTTGACCCTCTTCATCGCCTTCTTGACCTTCGCCTGGTTGTCGCCCCTCTTCGCCCTCCTGAGCCTCTTCTTCGCCTTCTTGAGCTTCTTCTTCGCCCTCTTGTCCGCGTGCTTTCTCAGCACGCTGCGCATCTTGTTGACCTGCTCCTTGATCCCGTCGATGGTCGGCGAGTATGGGTGCAGGGCGACGGCATCGAAGCTGTCCCTCGCGCCGGGGGTCTCGTAGACGGCGTTCAGGAAGTCCCACGCCTCGAACGCCCCCGCGCCAGTGGGCTGCCCGAACATCCCGCCGAGCAAGATCTCGGCGTTCGGGTCCCGACTCGTGATCGCGCTGTGCGAGAGCTGGACGAGCCGGGCGTAGGCCGAAGGGGACAGCGGATGCGTGTGCTTGGGCGCGTTCTGCTCGTTCCACACCTGCCAGACCTCGAACGGCTTCGCCTGCACCCCCGGATACCGGGCGGGGAACACGCTCGTCCAGTACTGCCCGCCGGGGC
>JBOGZH010000122.1:0-3144 GCA_050697095.1 Solirubrobacterales bacterium | reverse complement strand
GGGACTCGATCCGCGTCAGGTTGACGCCGCGGCGCGAGAACTCGAGCAGCGCCTCGACCAGCGCGCCGGGCCGGTCCTCGCCCAGCTCGGCGAAGACGAGCGTCGTGCGCCACCCCCCGTCGCCCCGCGGACGCGTGTCGCCGGGCGCGATCCACACGAACCGGGTCACGTTGTCGGGGCTGTCCTCGACGCCCTCCGCGAGCACGACGCAGCGGTAGATCTCCGCGGCCGAGCGGGCCGCGAGGGCCGCCCACGGTTCGTCGCTCTCCGCCACGCGGCGCACCGCGTCGGCCGTGCTCGGTGCGGTCCGGACCTCCGCGCCCGGCAACCGCTCGCGGATGAAGCGGGCGCACTGGGCGCTCGCCTGGGGGTGGGAGAGGACCACGGCGATCTCGGACAACTCCAGCTCCCGCCGCGCGATCAGGCTGTGTCGGATCGGGTGGTCGTGCTCGCCCACGATCCTCACCGAGGGGGTGTCGAAGGCCAGCGTGTCGAGCGTCGAGCGTACGGCCCCCTCGATCGAGTTCTCGAACGGGACGAGCGCGCGGTCGGCCTCGCCGGAGTCGACGGCGAGGATCGCGTCGTACACGGTGGGCGCCGGGTCGATATCCGCGTCGGCGCCCGCTAGGGCGTCTCGCACCGCGTCCTCGCTGAACGTGCCCGCCGGCCCGAGGTAGGCGATCCTCATCGGCGCTATCCGTCGGCGAGCGCCGTGTCGAGGGCCTCTTGCTCCTCCGGGGAGAGGCCGAGCTCGGACTCCCCGCCCGACACCCGCTTCGCGTACAGCCGCGCCTGCTCGCGGTGGAGGATCGAGGAGAGGACAACGCCGTTGCGATGGTCGTCAAGGAGCGCGACCGAGCTCGACTGGCGCCCGCTCATCTCCCCATAGGCGTCGTACCGGACGACGGCGGTGTAGGTGATCGCCCCATCGAGGCGCCGCGCGGTGGCGGCGCCGGTCTCGGCGAGCTCGCCAACCTGGAGCCGAAGCGCCTCGACATCGCGCTCCAGCTCGCGCGCGTAGCCGACCACGTCCCTGGATCCCCCCTCGCCGATCACGATCCGTTGGTCGCGGCGCAGGCGCTGGAGCCGCACCGCCAGCGCCGCGGCGAGCACCAGCGAGGCGAGCGCGAGCGCGCCCGCTATCAGGGCAACCGTTCCAGCGGTCGAGCCGAGGTCGGACACGGCGGAGAAGGATAGAAGTCCGCCGGCCCCCGGCTACTCGAAGGTGACCTCGGCCGTGAACTCGTTGTTCTCGGCCACCTGCTCCTCGGGTACGGGCTCGACCGTGACCTCGAGCGTGAGCTGCTCCCCATTGGGAGGTTCAGGGTCAAGCGGGACCGTGACGCTTTGGGTCTCGGCCGGGGCGATCGTGTCGAGGGTTTCCTCGCCTTCGATCGGCTCGTCCCCTCCGGTGACCGTCACCTGCACCGGGATCTCGGTCTCCTCGGAGTCACCTTGGTTGTCCACCTGGACCTCCACCTCGGCAGACCCGTTGCCCGCAACCGTGTTGGTGGTGTCCGCCGTGAGCGCAGTGCCACCGATCAGCACCGATGCGATCCCGAGTCCGTGAAGGCCTGATGTGGCGCCCCCCGAGCCCGTAATCGTGGTGAGGGCTTCCTGCACGGTTGTCTCATCGAGCCAATCCAGTCCCTGTCCCCCGGGGTCGAGGAACACGCTCTCCGGCACGTCCTCGTCGATCCCCTGCTCCTGGAGCACGGCGTTGATCTCGTCCCTCGCCTGCCGGTAGAGCACGTCGCTGGCGAGGAAGTCCTGAATGTGCAGAACAATCTGTTCAGTCGCCTCGGTCGTGTCCTCGTCGCCGAGCGCTACGCCGATGTTGTCGGCGATCGCCCCGAGCCCGTCGCGCCGCAGCTCGAACGCCGACACGACCTCGTCCTGGGCGCCGTCGAGCTCACCGGGCGGATCGAGGCTCTCGGCCCGGCCGAGCAGCTGCTCCGCTTGGCTGCGGTCGGCCCTGATCTCGGTCTCGACGTTTAGCTCACTCAGATTCCCGGGGTCCGCGAAGCGCCCGAAGAACCCCTCGCTCAGCGCCTGCTCCTCCTGGACAAGCGTCGTCAGGTCTCGCGCGTAGTCCTCGTACGCGCGCTGCTCGCGGGCGTTGAGACAGCCCCTGATTCCGAGCACGAGCAGGATCAGGATCAGGATCCCGATCGCGACCGCGCCGAGGCGGCGGACCATGAACATGCGCTGCCGGTCGGACGGCACGCGCCCGGGTTCTTCCGGCTCAGTTGCGACCGGGGGAAATGAGTCGTCCTCGTCCAGAAAAGCCAAGGCTGCCCTCGGGGTGGCTGGCGGGGCTCCAAGTATGAACATTGGCACGGAGGGGAGATTCAGGCGCGCAGGACCGTCGCCTCCGGCGGCGAAGGGGAAGCGGTCGTGGTGGGCGAGACGACTCTCGGCCGGTTCACCCTGCTCGAGCGGATCGGCGCCGGCGGGTTCGGCACCGTGTATCGGGGCTGGGACGAGCGCCTCGAGCGGCCCGTGGCCGTGAAGGTGATCGAGGCCCCCGGGGGGACCGGAAAGCGCGTCCTGCGCGAGGCGCAGGCCGCGGCGCGTCTCAACCATCCGGGCATCGTGACGCTGTACGAGCTCGGTGAGGTTGGCGGCCGCGCCTACCTGGTCAGCGAGCTGGTCGAGGGAGCGACGCTGGACGAGCTCGCACTCGAGGGCGCGCTCTCGGATCGCGACGTCGCGGAGCTGGGCGCCGAGTTGTCCGAGGCCCTGGCCCACGCACACTCGCACGGCGTCGTGCACCGTGACATCAAGCCGCAGAACCTGATCGTGCGCGAGGGCCGCGCCCCGGCGGGGTCGGCCCGCGCGAAGCTGATGGACTTCGGCACCGCTGCGCTGATCGACGGCCCGGCGCTGACGGCGACGGGCGAGGTGATCGGCACGATCGCCTACATGGCCCCGGAGCAGGCGGAGGGAGCTCAGACCGGCGCGCCGACCGACGTCTACGCGCTCGCCCTCACCCTGTACGAGTGCTGGGCCGGCCGGCACCCGTTCGCACGCGGCACCCCCGCCGCGACCGCGCGCGCAATAGGGGAGCCCGTCCCGCCGCTGGTCTCGGCCCGGCCCGATCTTCCGCCAGAGCTGTGCGACGTGGTCGACGCTTGCCTCGTG
>JBOGZH010000121.1:0-4740 GCA_050697095.1 Solirubrobacterales bacterium | reverse complement strand
GGGTTCGTGTCCCACATCCTGGGTCCCTCGCTGCTTGGGGGGGCCGGGCTGGGGTTCGCATTCGTGGCGACGACGATCGCCGCGATCTCGGGCGTTCGCGAGCGGGAGTCCGGGCTGGCGAGCGGTCTGATCAACACCTCGCAGCAGGTCGGCGGCGCGCTCGGGCTGGCGGTCCTGGCGACGATCGCCAACTCGCGCACCGACAACGTGATCGCAACCGCGGCGGGCGATCCGTCGGCGCTCCCGAACGCCCTCACCGAGGGATTCCAGGCCGCCTTCCTCGGCGGGGCGGTGATCGCGGCGCTCGGCCTGCTCGCGACGCTTGTCCTGATCCGGGGGCGTGACAGCCGCGCCCACGTCGAGCTCGGGGGGGCAGATCAGGGTGGCGAGCGCGCCGCGGAGAGCGGCGCCTAGCTGTAGGCGAGTTGGGGCAGGTAGGGGCAAGTAGGGGAGCGCCCCCGGCGACGCCGTCAACTCCGCAACGGAGCGCCGATCGTCGATTGCGGCGTTGACGGCGTCTCGATCGCCATCCGCCTTCGTCAAGGCCCGAGCGGGTTGTTCAGCCCGCGTAAGCGGGGGCCATCCTCGGCGGAGCCGTAGGCCGAACCAACGTCGGTGAACGCCCCCTCGGCCGATTCGGTGTCGCGTACCGTGTGCGGTTATCGACAGGCGCCGGGATCAAGCAACGGGCTCAGGGATAACCGCCCACTGGAGTCCGGCTAGCTGCTAGCGCTCTTCCCGTGGCTCCGCGGTCCGCTCCGCCGGCGGGCCGTTCTCGTCGATCGACGGGGCGTCGATCGTGTCCTGGCTGCCGTAGAAGACGAAGATGATCACGACAGCGATCCCGAGCAGGATCCCGAGCACGACCCCGATGATCCGATCGCGATGCCTCACCGCGCCGGCGCTCCGACTGGTGCCCCGACACGCCCCCGGGTCGAGCGCCTAGACGCCGTCGAGAAGCCGCCAATTCGAGCGGAACGCCGACTCGGCGGTCGCCACGAGAGCATCGGCGTCGGCGGGCCGGGCCCGCTCCTCGATCAGCTCGCGGACCTCGGCAGCGTGGTCGGTGTCGCGGCCCTCGTGAACGGCGAAGTACTCCGTCCCCTCGCCGTCCGCGACCCCGTAGAGCTCGACGAGGCCCGCGCGCTTCACGCGCGAGATCTCGGGCTGGCCGCTCTCGATCGCATACAGGCGCACCAGGGTCGGCAGCAGTCCGTCGTCGGCCGTCCACTCCCCGACGCATTCGGCGGTCTCGGGCGTCGGCGCGGCTGCGGCGCTCCCGCCGACGGCGTCGACGAACCCGTCCCACAGCGCGACGTGCGCGGCCTCCTCGGCGGCGTGAGCCCGGAGGTCGTCCCGCCCCGGGGCGTCGTCCGCGGCCGCGGAGCTCATCGTGGCAATCGCCTCGACCGCGTGGCGGTACTGACCCGAGTAGCGGGCGAGCTCCTCGCGGCTCAACTCGCCGTCCGACCAGCGGACGTAGAACGGGTGTGAAAGCACGTTCCAGCGGCTGCGGCTCTCCTCGATGCGGTCCCAGATGTTGGTGCTCACGCGGGCTCCCCTCTACTTGGTTTCGATGGTTGACGTATCGCTCGCCGGAGAATACCGACAGACCTTCTCACTCTGCGATCCTCGCGCGATGCGCCCCCCGGCCGCCGACATCGCGGTGCCGCCGTTTCCCCCGGATCTCGCGTGGATCGGGGGCAGGGCTCCCCGGATCGAGCGGGTCGCTGCTCTCGCGCCGGTGCTCGTCCACTTCTTCGACTTCGCGCAGCTCAACAGCGCCCGAACGCTCCCCTACCTTCGCCACTGGCACGAGCGCTATCGCGACGCCGGGCTCGTCCTGCTCGGCGTGCACTCGCCGCGCTTCACGTGCACCGCGTCCCCGGACGCCGTCGCCACTGCGGTCGCCGAGCTCGGGATCCCCTACCCCGTCGGAGTCGACTCCGGATTTCGGGCGTGGCGCGCGTATGGGTGCGAGGGATGGCCGTCGCTGTTCCTGTGGGGCCGGGGCGGGGCGCTGCGGTGGTTCCACTTCGGCGAGGGCGAGTACGCCGCTACCGAGGAGGCGATCCAGGGCCTGATCGCCGAGTCGCGCGAGCTCGTCGAGTCGATCTCCGAGCTGCCCGAGCCGCTCGCGCCGCTTCGCGCCACGGACGCGCCCGGCGCGCTCGTGATCCCGCCGAGCGAGGAGCTGTTTCCGGGCGGATCGGCTTCGGAGCCGTGGGAGGCCACGGCCGGCGACCGGGGGCTCGAGGTCGGCTACGCGGGGGGCGGCGCCTACGTGACCGCGGACGGCGAGGGCACGCTCGAGGTTGCGATCGACGGTCGGGCGCGCGAGCCGATCGCGGTGCGCTCGCCGGGCCTGCACGAGCTGGCGCTGCACGAGCGCCACGGGGAGCACGGCCTCGTTCTCGACCCGTCACCCGGCGTGCGCGTGTGGTCGATCAGCTTCGCGGCCGGGGTCCCTTGACGCCGCGGGTCAGGCGCGCGCGGCGAGGCCCTCGCGGATCTCGCCGGGGAGCATGAAGCGCACGTCCTCGTCCACGGTGCGCAGCTCGGAGACGTCGTCGGCGCCGCGGTCGCGGAAGAACTTGACCAGCTGCTCGACCAGCTCCTCGGGGGCGCTCGCGCCCGACGTGATCCCCACGGTCTCGACGCCCTCCAGCCACTCCTCTTCGACCTGGAGCGAGTTGTCGATCAGGTGCGAGGCGGCGCCGTGCTCGCGCGCCACCTCGACGAGGCGGTTGGAGTTCGAGGAGTTGGTGGAGCCGATCACGAGCACGAGGTCGCACCGCCGCGCCATCTCCTTCACCGCCTGCTGGCGATTGGTCGTCGCGTAGCAGATGTCGTCGGTCTTGGGGCCGACTATCGCGGGGAACTTCCGCTTCAGGCGCTCGACGATCGCCGTGGTCTCGTCCACCGACAGCGTGGTCTGGGTGATGTAGGCGACCCGATTGGGGTCCGGCAACTCGAGGTCGTCGACGTCGCCGGCTGTCTGGACGAGGACGATGCTTCCCGGCGCCTCGCCGGTCGTGCCCTCCACCTCCTCGTGGCCCTCGTGGCCGATCAGGACGATCGTGTAGCCCTGAGCCGCGAACTTGCGCGCCTCGACGTGGACCTTGGTGACGAGCGGGCATGTGGCGTCGATCGTCTGCAGCCTCCTCGCGGCGGCGTTCTCGTGCACGCTCGGCGCCACGCCGTGGGCCGAGAACACGACCAGCTCGCCCTCCGGGACCTCGGTCTCCTGGTCGACGAAGATCGCGCCCCGCTTCTCGAGCTGCTGCACCACGTGCTTGTTGTGGACGATCTCCTTGCGCACGTAGACCGGCGGCCCGTGAAGGTCGAGCGCGTGCTCGACCGCCTGCACGGCGCGATCGACGCCCGCGCAGTAGCCGCGCGGCGCAGCGAGCAACACCCGCTTGGGGGCGTGGCTGGCGGTTGCTTGGGCGTCGAGCATCGGGCGCGAAGCGCCCGACTGCGAGGCGACAGGCTGGTCAGGGGTGATTCTCGACATGGAGACACAAGGGTACCCACCGCGAAACGCGGCGTTACGCTCGGCACGAGCCCGTGACGAGACGTCATCAGTCCGTGTATCGGCGCCGGCGGTGGACCGCCGCTGCCCTCATTGTCGCTCTTGCAACGGCTGTCACGATCGTCATCGAGGCCGTGCTGAGCGACGAGCGAATCGGGCCCGATCCCACCGAGATCGAGAGGAGGTACCTGCGCACCGTGCCCGACCGTGCCCTCGTGGGCCAGATGCTGATGGTCAGGATGAACGGCTCCGCGACGCCGGAGCTGGTCCGCGGGGCGCGCGACGGCGAGATCGGCGGCGTGATCGTCTTCCCCCCGCCCGGCCAGCCGGAGGAGGAGCTGCGGGCGGAGATCGGGCGAGTCCAGGAGGCCGCGACCGCGGCCGGGCGGCCGCCGCTGCTGGTCGCGATCGACCAGGAGGGCGGCGAGGTCAGGCGCCTCCCGGAGGGACCGCCGGACAGCTCGGCGCCGGAGCTCGGGGAGAACGGTGACCCGGCCGAGGCGCGGGCCGCCGGCCGCGCCACGGGCCGCTACCTCGCTCGGCTGGGGATCAACGTCGATCTCGCCCCGGTGCTCGACGTTCCCTCCACCTCGGCCTCGTTCATGACGTCGCGGGCCTTCGGCGACGATCCGCGCGCCGTGGGTGAGCTGGGGAGCGCGTTCGCCGAGGGACTCGAGGCCGGCGGCGTGATCCCCGCCGCGAAGCACTTCCCCGGCCTGGGGCGGGCGGTCGCCAACACCGACCTCGGGCCCAGCGAGCTCGACGCCAGCGAGGACGAGCTCGAGGACGACCTCGTCCCCTTCCGGGAGGCGATCGCGCGCGAGGTGCCGATGGTGATGATCGGGAACGCGATCTACCAGGCGCTCGATCCGAGGGCGCCGGCGGCGCTCTCCGCGGCGGTGGTGAGGGACCTGCTCCGCGACGAGCTGGGCTTCACGGGGGTCGTGATCAGCGACGACCTCGGGGCCGGAGCGATCGACGCCGCCGTCTCCGAGCGCGAGGCGTCTGTCGCCGCAGCCCGTGCGGGGATCGACATCCTGCTGTTCGCGGGGACGGACGACGCCGGCCCCGCCCACGAGGCGCTCCTGGACGCCCGGGACCGCGGCGAGCTGAGCCGAGCGGACCTCGAGCGGTCGCTGCTGCGCATCCTCGAGCTCAAGCGGTCCATCTAGTGCCCCGTCCGACAATGGTGGCCCGCTTCTGGC
>JBOGZH010000120.1:0-2690 GCA_050697095.1 Solirubrobacterales bacterium | reverse complement strand
GCTTCCCTTACAAGGGCTCCGCGATCGTGATCTGGGACAGCGGGCCCGGCTTCAACAGCCCGCCACCTCTGACCAACCTCGCGCCCGAGGAGCCGCAGGACGGGGAGGACCCGCACAGCGAGCCGCGCTCCACTGTCGCCGCCCGGCAGCAGAAGTCCGAGTTCCTGAAGCCGGGCGGCAGGGTGGTGGACGTGTGCAACGGCCTCCCCTGCCACACGGACGCGTTCATTCCGTAGCGGCGCGCAGGTCCTACAGCTCCTACAGCTCGCCGCCGGCGGGGGGCGGCGTGGTGGGATCGTCGTCCTCCTCGCCGGGCTGCTCCCGGGCGATGTAGTCCTCGGCGAGCAGCAGGTTCTCTCCGGCGCGCTCCAGCACGTGGAGCATGTCGGTCATCAGCGAGACCTCCTCGACCTGCTCCTTGACGAACCACTGCATGAACTGCTCCGCCTTGTAGTCGCCCGTGTCACGGGCGAGCTTGAACAGGGCGTTGATCTCCTCACCCACCCGCTGCTCCTGCTCGAGCGCCATCCGCACCGGGGCCACCGGGTCCTCGAACCGCGTCTGCTGCGCGGAGATGTCGGGGATCCGGACCTCCTCGTCGACGTCGATCAGGTACTGGACCATCATCATCGCGTGGTTGCGCTCCTCGACCGCCTGGCGGTAGAAGAAGTGGGCGAAGCGGGGGAGCGTCTCGGCGTCGTAGTAAACGGCCGCTCCGATGTACTGCTGGTGGGCGGAGAACTCGTTCGAGATCTGCTCGTTGAGGGCGTCGGGAAAGGACTTGTCTGCCATGGGTCGGAAGCCTACTTCCCCTGCTCCCCCCAGCGGAAGCCGGCCTGGGAGGGGACGGGGTCCATCGGGGTGGTGGGAAGGCCGTCCGGCACCGAGGGGTCGTTGTAGCCGGAGGGCGCGACGTCGTTGGGCGTGTCCGGGTGGAACAGCGAGGCCAGGTACTGGATCTGGCCGCGCCCCGGGCCCACCTCGCCCTGGCCGCCGCCGTAGATCGCGATCCCCTCGCGCTCGCAATGGTCGTAGATCGAGAGCAGCTCGCCGAGCGAGCCGAACCGCGAGGGCTTCGAGTTGATCGCCTTTGGCTTGCGCTCCAGCCCCTCGATGTCGGCGAGCGAGTGAAGCGGCGCGTCCCAGGTGATCCGGTCCGCGTGGGGCTCGAGCACGGGTCGCGTCTCGTCGTTGAGATCGGGGTCCTCGAGGTAGGCGTCGGCGAAAGCCTCGGCGACCGCGCGGTAGAGCTCCGGGTCGGTCTCCACGTCCACGGGGGTGCCCTTGTAGAGGCCCTTGAGGTCGAGGATGTCGACCCCGGCGATCTCGTTCAGCTCCGCGATCAGGTCCGCGTCCCAGTCGTTCTCGGGGTCGAGCTTGAAGCGCAGGGTCGGGTACTTGGCGAGCCTTTTGCGCACCGGCTCGGTGGTCGAGGGCGGGGCGTCCTCGCCGATCCCGCCGAGCCGCGTCGAGCAGACGAACGTCAGCGGCTTGGGCTCGCGTCCGAGCGCCTCGTGGAGCGGAGCCCCACTCTGGCGCAGCGCGAGGTCGAGCGCCGCCGACTCGTAGGCCCAGCGGCGGTAGTGCCGTGAGGGCTCCCGCTCGGGCGGGACGGCGCCGAACAGGTCGAGCTCCCCGAGCAGCTCGCACAGCTCGCCGACAGTGCCGGGGCCGGAGAGGTCGAGCACGGGACCGGCGTCGCGATGCGCGATGTGGTCGAGCACGTCGTACACGACGTCCTCCCCGATCCCCTCGTTGCCGCCGCCGTGCAGGTGGATGATCGTCGAGGGGCGCGTGAAGTCCCCGTACTCGCGGTCGCGGTCCTCGAGCTCGTAGGACTCGATCCGGATCGGCAGATCGGCGACGCGCTCGAACGTGCTCACCGGCCGAAGCCTATTGATGCGGCTCGATCGCCTCGTCGAGCGCGACGTGGGCGCAGTCCGAGCCGTCGTAGCCGATGACGATCACGGAATCAGGAGCCCTTCGCGGGGGCCGGCGCCGGACGGGGCGCGGCAGTCTCGTCCGCGATCTCCTGGGACACGGCCTCGAACCCGCGGCGCTGGAAGAACGGCTTCCCGCTGCTGCTCAGGCGCCACGCGACCATGAGGACGAGCCCTATGACCGTGAACAGGATCGCGATCGCGAGCGGCACGCCGAGCCCGAAGATCGACTCCTTGGTATAGGACGCCTTCGGGTCGGAGAGGTCGCGCACGGACTCGACCAGCAGGTAGCCGAGCCCGGCCGCGCCGACCAGGGGGGCAACCCCGATGAAGAGGAAGCTCTTCACCGAGCGCGTCAGCTCGCGGCGCCAGTAGATCACGCACGCGATCCCGGTGAGCGCGTAGTAGAAGGCGATCATCAGCGACAGGGCGGAGAGCGAGTCGAGGAGGAAGTTGTCCGAGACGATGCTCGCGCCCACGTACCACACCGTCGCCACGACGCCGATCACAATCGTGGAGACGTCGGGCGTCAGGAAGCGGGGGTGGATGCGGGCGAAGATGCGCGGGAACGCCCCCTGCGCGGCCATCGACAGCGAAGTGCGCGAGGCGGGAAGAATCGTCGTCTGGGTTGATGCGATCCCCGACGTGATGACGGCGAGCACGACGAGGAACGCCAGGGGTCCGAGTACGTCCTCCGCCACCTTGCCGAGGACGACGAAGTTGTCGTCGAAGTTCTCCACTCTCTCCAGG
>JBOGZH010000119.1:0-1517 GCA_050697095.1 Solirubrobacterales bacterium | reverse complement strand
CGGCCGCCCTCGTCGCCCTGGCCCAGGCCGCCGCCGCCCTCGTTGGAGGGCTGGTCGGGGGGCGGTTGATCCTCTTCCTGCGTGGTCGTCGTGGTGGTGGTCGTCGGCGGCTCGGTGAATTCCTCCGTCGTGGTTTCCGGCTCCTGGTCGCTCGGGCCGGTCGCTCCCGCGGACTCGCACTTGTCCGAATCGTCGGCGAGGGTCTGGAGGTTCTCGGCGCCGGCGGTCAACGCCGTCCGGACCTCGGAGTCCACGCTATCGGGGAGCTCATCGATCGCGATGAGCAGATTGCCGGCCGCGTCCTCGATGCCCTGGCAATTCTCCCGCTCGCGCTCGCCCCGGGCGTCGTCCAGCGACTGGAGCATCACGGCCGCGTTCTCGGGCGGGATCGTTGCCTCGTCGTCGCCCCCGCACGCGCCGAGCGCGAGCGCGCATACGGCCACGAGCGACAGCGACAGCAAAAGACGTCGAGGGATCCGCATTCGCGGCGAGTCTAGCGACGCCCTCTCAGGCACTCGACCCCCGCCTACTGGCCCACATAAAGGCGTGCTCCGAGCTGCTCGGGAAGCCCCGCGCCGGCGATCAACTCCGCGGCGCGCTCGATCTCGTACGGGGTCCTGTGGAAGGTGGCGGACCAGGTCTCGGTGTCCAGCTCCAGCCACGCGGCGCGCGGGTCGCCGTCGCGCGGCTGGCCGACGCTGCCCGGGTTGATCAGCCACCGCTGCTCGCCGATCTCCAGCCGGGTTCCCGCCTCGGCGTGCGCCCCGCGGGCGTCGTGGTCGCCGTCGGGCTCGACGAAGAACAGCGCCACGTGCGAATGGCCGATCAGGCTCACGCGGGCGGACTGCACCGCGATGCACTCCGCGGCCTGGTCGAGCCACAGCACGTACTCCCACACCGGGTCGCGCGGGGAAGCGTGGTAGAGGGCGACCTCGCGGCTCTCGTCCGCCGGCTTCAGCCCGCGCAGGAACTCCAGCGTCTCGGGCGCCGCGTTCGCCTTCGTCCACGTCACCGCGTCGGCGGCCGAGGGCGAGAACGCGCTCACCTCGATCTCGTCGAGCACGGCGAGATCGTGGTTACCGACCAGCGACACGGCGCAGCGCTCGGAGACGAGCTTCGCGCACTCGTCGGGCTGCGCGCCGTAGCCAACCACGTCGCCGAGGCACCACACCTCCTCCGCGTCGGAGCCCTCGATCGCGTCGAGCACGGCCTCGAGCGCGGGGAGGTTGCTGTGGATGTCGCTGATGATCGCGAGGCGCATGTGCGGGGCGGTTTATCGTAGGAGGAGATGAGGCGCTCCGGCCTGTGGCGGGTGGGTGCTGCGGCCGTCGCCGCGGTGATCGTCGCCGAGGCGGCGGTATGGCTGCTGCGTCCACGCGACGGGGGGATCGAGCCCGCGAGCGTCCGCGAGAGCGATTACTTCAGCGAGGCGCAGCTCGAGCGGGCGCGCGACTACCAGGGGGGACAGCGCGCGCTGTTCGTCGGGACGATCGCCCTCCAGGGGGGCGTGCTGGTGG
>JBOGZH010000118.1:0-5465 GCA_050697095.1 Solirubrobacterales bacterium | reverse complement strand
CGATCGCTCAGGAATCGGTGGTCCCCGCTCGCGATCAGTTCGGTCCCGTCCTCGAGCGTGATCCGATACGCCGGCTTCCGGGTCGTCCAATGAGCGAGGACGCGGGTCGTGACGTATCGGCGGTATCCACCGTCGCGCACGGTGCCGTAGATGCAATCGCCCGGGTGGAGCCCCGCCAGCGGCTTGTGGCGACCATCGGCCATCAGCACGGGCGTGTCACCAGATGCACAGTAGGTGCAGGCATGGGTACATCCGCGGTAAGGGTTGATCGTCCACCGGAACGGCATCCTCGACTGCTTCGGGACCTTGTTCATCGCCGAGCGCGCGTTCACCTCGTAGAAGCGCGTCCCGAGCGCCTCGGGTGCATCGAAGGTGCGAACCACCGCGGGGTCCCTGTAGCCGGGAAGCCTCGCCCCCTCCTCCTGCTCGACCTTCAGGTTCTCCCATCGCATCACGAACAGATGTTCGCACATCGGCGAGACGAACAAGCCATCTTCCGCAGCCCGACCGAGCCGGGCCGACGGCGTGCGTACAATCGGCGACGGATGCCGTGGGCAAGGCAGTAGAAGAGAAGGAGCGGGTCGTCGTCCGCTTCGCCGGCGATTCGGGCGACGGAATGCAACTAGCCGGCAACCGCTTCTCGGCGGCCACGGCGTTGATCGGCAACGACCTCGTCACGCTGCCTGACTTCCCCGCCGAGATCCGCGCGCCCGCGGGCAGCCTCGCCGGGGTATCGGCGTTCCAGATCCACTTCGCCTCGCGCGACATCCTCACCCCCGGCGGGCAGCCGAACGTGCTCGTGGCGATGAACCCCGCGGCGCTGAAGGTCAACCTCGGGGAGCTCGAGAGCGGCGGGATCGTGCTCCTCAACGAGGACGGGTTCACCGACGCCAACCTGCGCAAGGCCGAGTACGAGGCCAACCCGCTCGAGGACGGGACGCTCGACGACTACAAGGTGATCCGCGTCCCGATGACGTCGATGACCGTCCGCGCCACGGACGGGATCGACGGGATCAGCTCCCGCGACGCGGCGCGGTCCAAGAACCTCTTCGCGCTCGGGCTCGTCTCCTGGATGTACAGCCGCCCCACCGACGTCACCACCACCTGGATCGAGGAGAAGTTCGCCGCCAAGCCGCACGTCATGGAGGCGAACCTCGCCGCGTTCCGCACCGGCTACAACTTCGGCGAGACCGCCGAGCTGATCCAGGTCCACTACGAGGTCAAGCCCGCCCCCGCCGCGCCCGGCACCTATCGCGGGATCAACGGGACCACCGCGGCGGCGCTGGGCCTGATCAGCGCGAGCGTCAACAGCGGCCTGCCCCTGTTCCTCGCCAGCTACCCGATCACGCCCGCCTCGGAGCTCCTGCACGAGCTGTCGCGCCACAAGCGGTTCGGCGTCCGCACGGTCCAGGCCGAGGACGAGATCGCCGCCGCCAACATGGCGCTCGGCGCGTCGTTCGGCGGCCACCTCGGCGTCAGCGTGACCAGCGGTCCGGGGATGGACCTCAAGGCGGAGACGATCGGCCTCGCCGTCGCGCTCGAGCTCCCCCTGCTCGTGATCGACGTCCAGCGGGCCGGCCCCTCCACGGGCATGCCGACCAAGACCGAGGCCGCCGACCTGCTGATGGCGATGCACGGGCGCCACGGCGAGTCGCCGCTGCCGATCGTGGCCGCCGCGACGCCCGCGCAGTGCTTTGACGCGGCGCTCGAGGCGGTTCGGATCGCGATCTCCTACCGCACCCCCGTGATCCTGCTCTCCGACACCTTCCTCGCCAACTCCTCCGAGCCGTGGCGCTTGCCCGACGCGGCGGATCTGCCCCCGATCGACCCGGGCTTCGCCACCGAGCCGAACGAGAACGGCCACTTCCTCCCCTACGTCCGCGACGAGCGGCTCGCGCGCCCGTGGGCGATCCCGGGTACGAAGGGCCTTCAGCACGTGATCGGCGGGCTGGAGAAGGAGGACCGGACCGGCAACGTGAACTACGAGGCCGACAACCACGCCCGGATGACGCGCATGCGTGCGGAGCGGATCGCCGGCATCGCTTCCGACATCCCCGATCTCGAGGTCGACCACGAGGACGGGGCCGAGATGCTGGTTCTCGGTTGGGGCTCGACGTTCGGAGCGATCAAGGGCGCCGTGCGCCGCGTGCGCAAGCGGGGCCGCAAGGTCGCCCGGGCGCACCTGTACCACCTCAACCCGCTGCCTCGCAACACCGCCGAGGTGGTTCGGGCCTATCCGAAGGTCCTGATCCCGGAGACCAACACCGGGCAGCTCGTGAAGGTCATCCGCGCGGAGTTCCTCGTCGACGCCCAGAGCTACACCAAGGTCGAGGGCCTGCCGATCTTCGCCGAGGAGCTCGACGACGCGATCATTGAGAGACTGTGAGCGAGAACGGCGGAAACGGAGCCGTGCAGGCGAGCGCGGGCGGGAACGGCGGCCCGGTCCTGACGAAGAAGGACTTCGCGTCGGACCAGGAGACCCGGTGGTGCCCGGGCTGCGGGGACTACGCGATCCTCGCCACCGTGCAGCAGTTCCTCCCCGAGCTGGGGGTCCCGCCGGAGCGGATCGTGTTCGTCGCCGGGATCGGCTGCGCCGGCCGCTTCGCGTACTACATGAACACCTACGGAGTGCACGGGATCCACGGTCGCGCCCCGGCGCTCGCCACCGGACTGGCGCTGTCGCGACCCGATCTCTCCATCTGGGTGGTGAGCGGAGACGGGGACGCGCTGTCGATCGGCGGCAACCACCTGATCCACGCGCTGCGCCGCAACGTGCCGATCAAGGTCCTGCTCTTCAACAACCAGATCTACGGCCTCACCAAGGGCCAGTACTCGCCCACCAGCGAGGAGGGCAAGGTCACGAAATCGACCCCGTTCGGATCCCAGGACCATCCCTTCAACCCGCTCGCACTGGCGCTCGGCGCCGAGGCGACCTTCGTCGCGCGCACCGTGGACACCGACCGCGGGCACGAGACGGAGGTCCTGCGCACCGCCGCCGCCCACGAGGGCTCGGCGCTCGTCGAGATCTACCAGAACTGCAACGTGTTCAACGACGGCGCCTTCGACGCCGTGCGCGGGAAGGGGAAGGAGGCGAACCAGATCCGGCTCGAGCACGGAGAGCCGATCCGATTCGGCGCGGAGTCGGAGCGCGGCGTCATCCGCGACTCACGCGGACGGCTCGAGATCGCCGACGTCGCCGACGTGGGCGAGGACGCGCTGCTCGTCCACGACGCCCACGACCCGAACCCGAGCCGGGCCTTCGCGCTCGCGCACCTCGCGGAGCGCCCCGCGGGCCCGACGCCGATCGGCGTTTTCCGCGCCGCGGAGCGCCCGGTCTACGCAGAGGCGATGACGGCGGAGCTGGAGAAGACGCGCGAGGGGTTCGGCGCCGACGACCTCGACGCGCTGTTCCGCTCCGGCGACACCTGGACCGTCGAGTAGCCGCCCGAAACGCGGTTTCTCGACCTACTCCGGCTCGGGATCGATCACCGCCAGGCGCGACTCGGGATCGGTGCGGCGGCGCAGCGCGGTCGGCGAATCGGTGATGAAGACCTCGGCCGTGGGTCGGACCTCCGCCTCCATCAGGTGCCCCGCGATCGCCGAGCCGTCCTTGCGGGAGAGCACGCAGTGGACGTGGAGATGGGGGTCGCCCTCGCCCCCCTCGGGGCGGGTGATCCGCCCGTTCAGCGAGGCGATCTCGACCTGCTCGTCCACGGGGATGTCGGCGTAGTCCTTGCGCTCCCAGTCGAAGTAGGCGAGCTTCGCGGAGGCGAGCGCGCCGATCGCGGTGAACTCCCCCGCCGCCAGACCCTCTTCAGCCGCCAGGCGCGTAATCGACTCGATCACGCGATCGCCGCCCTCCAGCGCGACGACGAAGGTTCGGGTGCCGTGGTGGTCGCTGAGGAGGCGGGAGCGCATCGGGGCATGATCGCACCCACGGGCCGTAGCGATCGGGACGGTCAGCCGGCGAGATACTTCGCCGCCATCTGCTCGACGGTGCCCTAGGTTCGCATCGTCGTCGACCCGGCGCGCAAACGGCTGCGCCTCGGCGATCGCTCGGACCTCGCTGGCCGTGCGCAGGAAGATCGCCACGTCGTAGCCGAGCGACTCGTCCCGGGAGCGTGACTCGTCCTCTCACCCATGATCGACCTCCTGGCGCGGACCGCGTGCACCAGCAGCCTATCCAGTGGCACCTCTACTGATCGCGCTCGCTGAGCTCCTCCGGGACGACCTGGAGCTCGACCTCCGAGCCGGTGCGCCAGATCCGCGCCCGGACCGGTGTGCCGATCACCTCGGCGACCATCCTCCGCTGGAGATCGGCGGCGCTCTCGACCGCGCGGTTGTCGACCTCGACGATCAGGTCGCCCTCGCGCACGCCGGCGCGATCGGCGGGGCTCCCGGACACGACCTCGACGACCTCGACACCGACCCGGTTGCCGAACAGGTTCCGGGCCCGAGGAGGCAGGGGACGAGGCCCGCCCGCGATCCCCAGGTAGGCGCGCCGGACGCGGCCCTCGCTCATCAGCGAGCCGATGATCCTCCGGGTCGTCTCGTTGATCGGCACCGCGAGGCCCAGCCCGATCCCGGCGACCGCGGTGTTGATCCCGATCACGTTGCCATGGCTGTCGGAGAGCGCCCCGCCGGAGTTGCCGGGGTTGAGCGCGGCGTCGGTCTGGATCACGTTGTCGATGATCCGGGCTCGCTTCCCGGCGCCCGCCGGCAGGGCCCGGCCGAGAGCCGACACCACGCCCGCGGTCACCGAGCCCTCGAGCCCGTGCGGATTTCCGATCGCCACCACGAGCTGCCCGACCCGCAGCTCGTCGGCGTCACCCAGCTCGGCCGGCGTCAGGTCGCCGTCGTCGGTGCGCACGATCGCGAGATCGGAAAGCGGATCGCGACCGGCGACGGTGAAGCGCAGCTCGCGACCGTCGGTGAACGCCGCGCGGCCGTTTCCGTGCGGGCCCGAGACGACGTGCGCCGAGGTCAGGATGAAGCCGTCGTGGGTGAGCACCACGCCGCTCCCGGCACCGGCCGGGATCCGTCCCCCCCAGGTTCGCCGCTGGACCCTGAGGCTGGCCACGGCGGGCGCGAGGCGCTCGGCGATGCCGACGACCGTGCGCGAGTACGCGTCGAGGGCTTCGGCGTCGGCCACCGGGACGTCCGCGTTCGCGACGCTCACGACGGACCTCCCGCGAGGTCGATGTCGACCTCACGCTCCTCGGTCCCCCGGACCACCGTGAGCGCGAACCCGCCGTTCCCGGACGACTCGTCCAGCGCGCGGTGAAGCGAGTCGACGCCTTCGACCGCCCGCCCCGACGCGGCGACGATCAGGTCCCCCTGCGCGATCCCCGCCCGGGCCGCGGGGCTTCCCTCGTCGACCCCTCGGACGAGCACGCCGTCACGCTCCGGGAGGCCGACCGCGTGGCGCATGCGCCGCGCGGCGCGTGCTGGCGCCACGGCGACGC
>JBOGZH010000117.1:0-4433 GCA_050697095.1 Solirubrobacterales bacterium | reverse complement strand
GGTCCGCACGGTCCGCAGTCCGGCGCATTGTGACCCCCACTTGGAACGGTCGGGTGAGGGGCGATGAGCCAACGGCGGTCCAAGCTCCCTGCCGACGTTCGCACCGCCACAGAGCGGATCCTCAACCGCGCCGCCCGCCGGATGCTCGAGGAGCGGCTCGACAAGAGGCGTCGACCCGGGCTGGACGAGCTCCGGATTCGGCGGTTGTGAACCCGCCCACAAGTGCACCGACCCACGGGGCAGGTTGGCGCGGTTACTGCCTTAACCTCCGATCGCGTTAACGGCCGCCTTGATCTTCTCGACGATCAGCTCGGTCCCCTGACCATCGATTGAACCCCTTCATCGCGGCGACCATCCCGACCATCAGCAGCGAGACGAGCAGGCGAGCCGCCGAAAAGCTGAGGTTGCGTGACCTCATGTCGGGTTGGCGGTCTTCAGGATTCCGCCCCTGGGGCTCCCCCTGCCGCGAACAGCCGCCATTCGTCGGCGATTCCCTTGAGATGCTCCGCGCCACGGTCCTCGAACCGAATCCCCGATCCGGCAACGAGATCCTTGACGGTGCTGGAGACGAGTACCTCGCCCGCGGCCGCGACGGCTCCGACACGCGCCGCGATGTGGACCGCGATCCCGCCAACGTCGTCCTCCATCAGCTCGACCTCGCCGGAGTGCAGGCCAATGCGCACCTCCAGGCCAAGTGAGCGGGTCGCCTCCGCGATCGCGCGCCCACATCGGATCGCCCGCGCAGGGCCGTCGAAGGTGGCGAGGGAACCGTCGCCCAGCGTCTTCACCTCGCGCCCGCGGAACCGCATCAGCTCGCGCCGCACCGCTGCCTGATGCGCTGAGAGCAGCTCGCGCCATCGCGCGTCCCCGAGCTCCGCCGCTCGCTCCGTCGAGCCAACAAGGTCCGTGAACATCACCGTGGCGAGCACGCGGTCGGGCTCGGGTACCGAGCGGGCGCCGGTTAGGAACTCTTCGATCTCCCCGAGCACGGCTTCCGAGTCGCCTGCCCAAGGCAGATGGTCGATGCCGGGCAGCTCTTCATATCGAGCCCCTGGGATCTGTGCGGCGAGCTCCTCGCCGGCGCGACGGTTGACGACGCGGTCGCCGCGACGATGGAGCACGAGGGTCGGAACGTGGATCGTGGGCAGGATGGCTCGCACATCGATGTCAAGAAACATCTCGAAGATCTTCTGGACCATCGCCGGGCTCGCGGCAGAGCGCTCCATCCGGGCGGTGAACTCCACGGCCTCGAAATCGTCCGCGAAGCTCGGAGCGAAGAGCTCGACCATCCCCGCGGCCTGTTGCCCCCAGTAGGGGGCGATGAACTCGGCGGCGGACTCGCGAAGGGCCTCCGCAGGCGAAGCCCAGGGATAGTCGGGCGCCTCGGTCGTGCGCCCCATGGCGCCGTGGAGCACGAGAGCGGTCACGCGATCGGGGTGAGAGGCCGCGAACAGGATGCTCATCGGCCCGCCCTCGGAGATCCCGAACAGGGCCGCCCGCTCGGACGCTGCGGCGTCCATGACCGCCCCGACGTCGTCGATCCGCTGCTCGAGGGTCGGCACCTCGGTGACGGGATCGGACAGCCCGGTGCCGCGCTTGTCGAAGATGATCAAGCGCGAGAACGAGCTGATCCGCTCGAAGAAGCGAGCGAACGGGGGCGACTCCCACTGAAGTTCGAGGTGGGTTGCGAACCCGAGGACGAGGACCAAATCGATTGGCCCTTCGCCGACGACCTGGTAGGCGATCGAGGCGTCGCCGGACTTGGCGTACTGTGTCGGCGGAGTGCTCATGGGTTTTTGCGCCGCAGGCCGAGCCTCGGCGAACCGACCTTCGAACAGCGCGATCCTGAGCCGGATCCTAACCGGGGCCCCAACGGGACCGCCGATGGCCGGATCGTGGCGGCCCTGCCGCTCGAGGGCGGCGATCCAATCCGCCAACCAGCTCCTCCGCCCCTTCGCCGTACCATCGCGCCATGATCCTTCAGGGAAGCTCAGTGAGCGTCGGCGTGGATCTGGCCGTTGCGCTCCCCAACAGACCGGGCTCGATGGCTGAACTGTGCAGCCAACTGGCACGGGCCGGCGTGGCGATCGATGGCATCTGCGGATTGATCGAAGGGAGCTCGACGCCGACCACCTCCTGGTCAGGGACGCGGTGACCCCCTCGACCATGTTCGCGATCAGGCTCCGGGTCAGCCCGTTGACGCTGCACGCCCGGTGATCGAGGCGGCCGGAGCCGAGGTCCGGGGGAAGCGACGGGTGCTCGTCGTCACCAACACCCATGGCCTCGAGGCCATCGCGGGACTCACACGCCGCGTCGCGGGTGTAGGGGTCGGCATCGACCATATCTATCTAGCCACCGATGGACGGCTTGTCCTCGGCGTAGACGACCTGGAGTCAGCGCGCTCGGCTCTGATCTCCTGACGCGCCGAACCGCGGTTGGTTCGAGATAGATCGCTCCCATCCGCAGCCGGGTAGCCTCCCGCCTTGATGCGAGTCGTCCTCTGGTCGCCAGACGACAGCTCCTCAAAGACACCAGAAGGCGAGATCGCAGAGGTCGTCAACAACCTATGGTCGGCATGGAGGTGGGGGACGGCGCGACGGCCTGCTCATATCTGACATCCCGCGGCAGGCGCCTCATGATGAGGATCGCCGAGCGCGCGCCGAGTGGCGAGGCGGCGAAGGATTGCCCGCAAGCTGTTTCGATCTACGCCGACGCGCTCGCGAATCGCCAAGAGCCGGCCCCCCCGGCGGCCGAGGTGTTCACGTCGGAGGACCTGAACATCACTGCTGGAAGCAGCGAGGCCGAGGTCCAATGCGAGTTTCGCGGGGCCATCTTCGTCGAACGGGTCGACGATGAGTGGCGAGTAAGCGTCCCCGGCTGCGTCGACTAGCTGCGCGATTCGCCACGAGCCGCCGCGGCAGCCGGCACGTCCGGCTGCCGGGTGGCCGGGCGCAATCCCGCCTCGACGTCGATGCTGGCATGCGCGCGGTCGATGGAGCACGCGCAGGTCAAGGCGATCTTCGACCGCTGGTTCGAGGCCCTCAATAGGGGCGGTGACCCCGAGCGCGAGTACGAGGATCGCCACCCCGATTGCGTGATCCAACACCCGCAGTCGGGCGAGGTCTTTGACCGCGATGGCATGCTCGGGATGCAGCGCGAATACCCCGACCCGGCGCCGAAGTCGAAGCTCGTGCGCCTGACCGGGCACGGCGACGAATGGACGGTCGAGGCGACGCTCGACTACGGCCCCGAGCGGGGCGGCACCTGGCCCGTCGTGGTGACGTGCGGGTTCAAGGACGGCAAGATCATCCGCGAGACGCGCTACTTCGCAGAGCCCTTCGAGGCGCCGGAGGGCCGGGCGAAGTGGACGAAGGGCGGCGGCGGCGGCTGACCCAGGCGCAGTCTCGATCCCGGTGAGCATCGAGATCGAGCGCAAGTTCAGGCTCGCCGAGGCGCCGGAGCGCCGCGGCGACCACGACGCCGAGAGCATCGACCAGGGCTACCTGACGATCGAGGCGGGCGAGGGGGCGGAATCAGGATCGCGGTCCCGCTCTTCCGGCCATGAAACTGCCCGCGAGGGCCGCTGACCGGGGCGTCCGGGCGCACTCGTAGCGTCGGGCGCTCCGGGACGAGGGGCTCTTCGGGAGAACGCAGGATGGGTAGGCCGTTTGCGCGATGGGCTGCGAGCCCGTGCTTTTCCGTGGCCGCCCCTGCGACTGGCCCGGATGTGCCGCGAGCACGAATCCGTCGGCTGCCGGAGGGCGCCGTGGCCGCCGACCCCCACCCTGCAGAGCCCTCACTGCGACCTCGGCCGCCTGACCAGGGCCGAGAGGCGAACCGGGGGAGCGAAGCGGATAGCCCACTTCCGCGTGAAACCAGCAGCGTGGCTGCCTCTCGAGCGGCGGGTCGCTACCGCTGAGGACGACCAGCCAGAGCCCGTCCCGGTTTCGTTGCCCGCGCTCACCCAGCCGCGATCAGCGCGACCCCCGCGAGCGCGACGCCGACCCCGGCGGTCTGGACCGCCACCAGTCGCTCCCCAAGGAGCGCTCGCGCCAGCAGCACGGTGCCCACCGGATAGAGCGACGCCAGCACCGACACCACGCTCACCAGCCCCGTCTCGGTGCCGAGCGTGAAGCAGACGTTGGCGCTTATGTCGAGGAGGCCGATCAGCGCGAGCGACGGCAGGTTGGCGGGGTCGGCCCCGAGCTTCGGCCGCAGCGAGACCAGCACCGCCACGAGCACCACCCCCGCGCTCGCCCGCGCGGCGAGCAGGGCCCAGAACGGCTCCGCCTCCTTCACCGCGGCGTCCATCCCGACGTAGAAGCCTCCGAACCCGAGCGCCGCGACGGCGGCGAGCGCGAGCCCCTCACGCGACGGCGCGCCATTCGCGGCGGAGGCGGGGGTCCGGGAAGCGAGCGTTACGCCCGCGAACG
>JBOGZH010000116.1:0-7904 GCA_050697095.1 Solirubrobacterales bacterium | reverse complement strand
GCGCCGAGCTCGCCGACGAGCTGACCACCGCGCGCACCCCGGCGGCCGCCGGGCTGGAGGGCAGGGTCGCCGAGGAGCTGGGGGAGCTCGCGATGGAGGGCGCCGCGCTCGGGGTCTCGCTCGAGCCCCACCCGGACGGCCACGGGCCGAACGGCCGCGAGATCGCCACGTTCCGCGTCGCCACCAACCCCGGGCTCCCCGTCTCGCCGCTTCGCGATGCGGCGTCCGGGGGCGAGCTCTCACGCATGATGCTCGCGCTCACGGGCCTCGGGCCGGAGGCGGGCGCCGGCGCCCTGGTGTTCGACGAGATCGACGCCGGGATCGGCGGCAACACCGCGCGCGCCGTGGGGGAGCGGCTGCGTCGCCTCGCCGGTGAGCGGCAGGTCATCTGCATCACCCACTTGCCCCAGATCGCCTCGCTCGCGTCGAGCCACTTCCGGGTCGAGAAGCACGCCGAGCGGGGCGAGACGCGGGCGACGGTCGAGCGGGTGGACGGCGACGAGCTTGTCGCGGAGATCTGCCGGATGCTCGGCGCGGATCGCGGAGACGAGGCGGCGAGCCGCCACGCCCGCGAGCTCCTGGCCGCCGCCGCGTAGCCGTCCGTTCGACGGCCCAGGCCAATTCGCGCATAATCTGGGCGGCGGATGGCATCCCCCGCTCGAACCCGTGCGCGCGTGCGATTCCCGTCGCGTGATCCCCGGCGCGCCGCGCCGGACGACGCGCCCCTGCATGGAAGCGCCCGGCTCGGGCGCCGGACCAAGGACCTGGTCAAGCGGCTCGGTCCGGGCGACGTGGCGATCATCGACCATGCCGACATCGACCGCATCGCGGCGGAGGAGCTCGTCGCCTCGGGTGTGCGGGTGGTGGTCAACTGCGCCCCGTCCTCGACGGGCCGCTACCCGAACGCCGGCCCGCTGCTCCTCACCCGGGCGGGCGTTCGGGTGATCGACACGCCGGGCGCTCCGCTCTTCGAGCGGCTCGGCGACGGCGATGCCGTGGTGGTGGACGGTGGCGCGGTGCGATCGAACGGGGCGACGCTCGCCACGGGCCGGGTCCTCGACGCTTCCGAGCTCGCCGAGCAGATGGAGCGGCAGCGGGATCGGATCGACGAGGCCCTCGCGGCGTTCGCGGAGAACACGATGGCGCGCGTTCGCCAGGAGCGCGACCTGCTCTTCGGCGGCGTCGAGTTGCCCGAGACGCGCACCAGCTTCCGCGACCGCCATGTCCTGATCGTCGTCCGCGGCACCACGCACCGCAAGGACCTCCGGGCGCTGCGCGCCTACATCGCCGACGTCCGCCCCGTCCTGGTCGGGGTGGACGGTGGCGCCGACGCGATCATCGAAGCGGGACTGACCCCCGACCTGGTGCTCGGCGACATGGACTCCGCGAGCGACGCGGCGCTGCGCTCCGGCGCAGAGCTGATCGTGCACGCCTACCCCGACGGCCGGGCGCCGGGGCGCGACCGGCTCGAGCGGCTGGGGCTCGGGCATTCGGTGATCCCCGCCCCGGGGACCAGCCAGGACGTGGCGATGCTGCTCGCGTACGAGAAGGGGGCGGGGCTGATCGTCAGCGTCGGCGCGCACTTCAACCTGATCGAGTTCCTGGACAAGAACCGCGCCGGGATGTCGTCGACCTTCCTCACCAGGCTGAGGG
The DNA here is from genome assembly GCA_050697095.1 of Solirubrobacterales bacterium. Classification (GTDB taxonomy): domain Bacteria; phylum Actinomycetota; class Thermoleophilia; order Solirubrobacterales; family 70-9; genus DASPWW01. The sequence goes on along the minus strand of JBOGZH010000116.1, from coordinate 6,251 downwards.
TGGGGGAGACGCTGGTCGACGCGAAGGGCGTCAGCCGCCTCTACAACCCGGGGGTGACGGGGAGCCAGCTGGCGCTGTTCGCGGGCGCGTCCGCCCTCCTGCTCGTGATCGTCGTGCTCTCCTCACCGGCTCTGGACAACCTGCTGGAGCTGCTCTGGCTGAAGATCCGGGTGCTGCTCGGCATCTGACGTATGGGTGGATACAGCGCGCGCTACCACGCCGCCTCGCTCGCGGCAGTCTTCCTCGCGCTGGCGATCGGGATCCTGATCGGGATCGGGTTCGGGGACGACGTGGTGTCCGGGACCACCGAGCAGCTCGAGGAGAGCCTTCAGGGCGACGTCCAGGAGGCGCGCCAGCAGGCCGACGATCTGGAGATCGAGCTCGGCCGGGAGCGAGAGTTCGGCGAGGCGGTGTACCCCGCCCTGGTCGGCGACGAGCTCAGCGGAGAGCGGGTCGCCGTGATCGCGCTCGGCGGCTTGCCCGGTGGCGTCGCGAAGGACGTCGAGGACGCCCTCGAGCCGGCCGGCGCGAGCATCACCCAGGTCGCGGTGGTGCGCGTGCCACCCGACGTCGGCGCGCTTGCCGGGGATCTGGAGGGCACCCGGCACGCGCGCGCGAGACGCAGCCCGGAGGCGATCGAGGCCCTGGGGCGCTCGGTGGGCCGCCAGCTCGTGCTCGGCGGAGGGGTGATCCGCCGCGTGCGCGCACAGCTCCTCAGCCGCTTCAGCGGCAGACTGGCCGGGACCGACGACGTCGTGATCGTGCGCGACGCGCCGGAGGAGCTCGATGAGCGCGACGCCGAGGCGACGGCGCGGCTCGAGGACGGGATCCTCGAGGGGATTCGCAGCACGCGCCTTCCCGCAGTCGGGGCGGAGCAGACGGACACCGAGGAATCGTCGGTCGAGCTGTTCGACTCACACGACATTCCGAGCGTGGACAACCTCGATCTGATCGCCGGCCGCGTCGCGATGGTCTCCGTGCTGCTCGGGGCGGACGGGAACTTCGGCATCAAGGACACCGCCGACGAGCTGCTTCCCGACCTGCTCCGCCCGCCCGCGGGGGCGGGCGGGCCGGTGGGCACCGGGCGGCCGTGAGACTGATCGCGCTCGCCGTCTCGCTCGGCGTCGCCGGGGCGCTGGTCCCGGCGTGGATTCGCGACATGCGGCGCGGCGGGCTGGTGAGGAAGAACTGGCGCGCGCGGGCAGTCGCCTATCCGGCGGGTGCGGTCCTTCTCGCGTGCGCCCTCGTTGCGCTCGCCCCGCTGGCACTGCTCGACGACCGCGCCGATCTCGACCTCCTCGATCCCGAGCTTCGGCGGTGGATCGTCTACGTCCTGGGGGTCGCGCTCCTCGGGCTCCTCGACGACGCCCTCGGACGGGCCGCGGAGTCCGACTCGCCCCGCGGGTGGCGCGGCCACGTCGGAGCCGTGGCGGCGGGGCGCTTCTCGACCGGGGCGATCAAGGCCATAGGCGCGTTCGCCCTCGCCGCCTACGCGGTCTCCGGACGCGGCCGCGAGGAGCTCGACTACCTCGCCGATCTCGCGCTGCTGCTGCTGGCGACCAACCTCTTCAACCTCCTCGACCTGCGCCCCGGGCGGGTGGAGAAGGTGTTCTTCCTCCTCCTCGCCGGTCTGTGCCTGGGGGCGTGGACCGCGGAGCCGCTCGAGCTGCTCGGGATCTTCATCGGCCCGGTGCTGGTCGTCGCCTGGTTCACCCTGCGCGAGCGGGCGATGCTCGGGGACGCGGGCTCCAACCTGATCGGCGCGCTCGCCGGGGTCTCGCTGCTGGTCACCCTCGGCGACCCCGCGCGGCTGATCGCCCTCGGTGCGATCGCCGCGCTGAATCTGTACGGCGAGTTCCGGTCGATCACCGCGGCGATCGATCGCGTTCCGCTGCTCCGCCATCTAGACTCGCTGGGCAGAGCTAGATGACGGCCGACAGCGCAGGCGAGACCCGATTCATCTTCATCACCGGCGGGGTGGTCTCGTCCCTCGGCAAGGGGATCGCCGCGGCCTCGGTCGGCCGCCTGTTGGTCAGCCGGGGCTTCCGGGTCCAGATCCAGAAGTTCGACCCCTACATCAACGTCGACCCGGGGACGATGAGCCCGTTCCAGCACGGCGAGGTGTTCGTGACCGAGGACGGCGCCGAGACGGACCTCGACCTCGGCCACTACGAGCGGTTCACGGACGAGAACACCTCGCGTGCCTCGAACGTGACCGCCGGTGCGGTCTACAACTCCGTGATCCGGCGCGAGCGGCGCGGTGACTACCTCGGCGCGACCGTGCAGGTGATCCCGCACATCACCGACGAGATCAAGCACCGGATCCTGATTGTCGCGGAGTCCCAGGCGGTCGACTTCGTTCTCACGGAGATCGGGGGCACGGTCGGTGACATCGAGTCGCTCCCGTTCCTCGAGGCGATCCGCCAGCTGTACGTCGACCTGGGCCCCAAGCGCTGCATGTTCGTCCACCTCACGCTGGTCCCCTTCGTCGGCCACGCGGGGGAGATGAAGACCAAGCCCACCCAGCACTCGGTCAACGAGCTGCGGCGGATCGGGATCCAGCCGCACGCCCTGGTGTGCCGCTCCGAGGGCGGGCTGGATCGAGACATCCGGCGCAAGATCGCGCTCTTCGCGAGCCTCCCCGAGGAGGCCGTGATCTCGGCACGTGACGTGGACAACACCTACAAGGTGCCGCTCGTCTTTCGCGCCGAGGGAATGGACGACCAGGTCCTCGATCACTTCGGGATCGAGGCGCCGGCGCCGGACCTCTCGGAGTGGGAGGAGCTGGTGCGGCGCGCCGACTCCGCCCGGCGCGAGGTGCGGATCGCCCTGGTCGGCAAGTACGTGAAGCTCGCCGACGCCTACAAGTCGGTCGTCGAGGCGCTGTGGCACGGTGGGTACCACCACGGTGCCAACGTCGACGTGGCGCTCGTCAACTCCGAGGACCCCGACCCCGACGAGCTCGAGGCCGCCGACGGGATCCTGATCCCCGGCGGGTTCGGCGAGCGGGGGATCGAGGGCAAGGTCCTTGCCGCGCGGACCGCCCGCGAGAAGGGAATCCCCTTCCTCGGGATCTGCCTCGGGATGCAGATGGCGGTGGTCGACTTCGCTCGCCACGTCGCGGGGATGGACGGCGCGAACTCGGCCGAGTTCGACCCCGAGACGCCCTACCCCGTGATCGACCTCCTCCCGGAGCAGAAGGAGGTCACAGACATGGGCGGGACGATGCGCCTCGGGGCGGACCCCGTGAAGCTCCACGACGGCACCCAGGCGCGCGAGATCTTCGGCGAGCCCGTGATCTACAAGCGCCACCGGCACCGCTACGAGGTCAACAACATGCTCCGGCGCCGGCTCGAGGAGGACGGCCTGGTGTGCAGCGGCACCTCGCCCGACGAGCGTCTCGTCGAGGTGATCGAGCTCCCCGAGCATCCCTTCTTCGTCGCCTCGCAGTTCCACCCCGAGTTCAACTCCCGCCCCACACGCCCGGAGCCGCTGTTCCGCGAGTTCGTCGGGGCGGCCAAGCGCCGCGCCGACGAGCGCGGGCCCGAGCTCGAGGTCGGTGACGTCGAGGCCTCGCGCGGCTCCGGCGTCGCGAACCGCTGAGCGACCGGCTCGCTCCGGAACGTCGGCATCTTCGCTCGGGTTGAACGCCACCCCGGCGCGTCGTAGGATCAGCGCGTGCCGATCGACCTCGACGAATACCGCCAGGCGAGCCACGAGGTCTGGGAGCGGATCGCAACCAACTGGGACAGCGAGCGCGAGTACATCTATTCCGCGACCGGGCCGGTGAGCAAGCGCATGGTCGAGCGGGTCGGTCCGCAGCCCGGGGACACGGTGTTGGACCTGGCGTCGGGCACGGGCGACACCGGCTTCCTCGCCGCGGCCATGATCGGCGACGAGGGGAAGCTGATCTCGACCGACTTCGCGCCCGCGATGGTCGACGCGGCGCGAGGTGTTGGCACGGAGCTCGGGCTCGGCAACGTGGAGTACCGCGTCCTCGACGCGGAGCGCATGGACCTTGACGACTCGAGCATCGACAGGGTCCTCTGCCGCTTCGGCTACATGTTGATGGCCGATCCCGCCGCGGCGCTCGGCGAGACTCGCCGCGTTCTGCGCGACCGCGGGCGGCTCTGCTTTGCGGTCTGGACGGCCCCCGACGAGAATCCCTGGGCCTTCCTGGCGGGGGTCGTGTTGGTCGAGCGCGGCCACCTTCCGCCGCCCGAGCCAGGGGCGCCCGGGATCTTCGCGATGGCCGATCCCGGACGGATCCGCGAGCTGGTCAGCGGCGCGGGCTTCGCCGAGCCCGAGATAGAGCAGGTGGAGGTCGCGTGGCCGTACGAGGACGCGGACGCGCACTGGAGCTTTACCCGCAAGCTTGCCGGCCCGCTCGCGGATGCGATCGATCGCCTGGACGAGGATGAGCGCGAGGCCGTGAGAGCCGACGTGCGCTCGCGGATCGAGCCTCTGATCGCGGATGGTCCGGTCCCCGGACGCGTTCACGTGATCACCACCGCCTAGTCCGGCGGTCGATTCGCCGCGGCGCACCGCCTAGGCTGTCGGCCATGAGCGATGAGCAGCGCCTTCTCGACCGCTTCGTGCGGCTGTGTGAGATCCCGAGTCCGACTGGGAGCGAGCGCGCGGTCGCGGACGCGGTCGCCGGCGAGTTGCGCGAAATCGGGGTGGACGTCACCGAGGACGGCGCGGCCGAGGAGGCGCGAGCGGGCTCCGGGAATCTGATCGCGAGGGTTCCCGGAAGGAGGGACGGATGGGTGATGCTCGGCGCCCACCTTGACACCGTCCCGGGCGACGGTGAGATCGAGGTCGTGCTCGAGGAAGGCGTGTACCGGAGCCGCGGGGAGACGATCCTCGGCGCGGACAACAAGGCCGCGGTCACCGTGCTCGTGGAGCTCGCGGCGCGTCATGCCCAGGATCGGCCGCCGGTCGGCCTCGAGCTCGTGTTCACGGTCGCCGAGGAGGATGGGCTGCGGGGTGCGAAGGCGCTCGACCTCGGCTCGCTTCGCTCCTCCTATGGCTTCGTCGTCGACCACGCGAGCCCGATCGGCGAGGTCGCGGTCGCCGCGCCCACCTACCAGCGCCTCGCGGCGGAGTTCGTCGGCCGGGAGGCGCATGCCGGGATCCGCCCGGAGGACGGGCGCAACGCGATCGCGGCGGCCGCAGCGGCGGTCGCGGAGATGAAGCTTGGCAGGCTCGACGCCGAGACGACCGCGAACGTGGGCGTGATCGAGGGCGGGACGGCGACCAACGTCGTCCCCGGCCGCTGCCGGATCGAGGCGGAGGCGCGCAGCATCGACGGGCCGCGCGGCGGGGAGACGATCGGCGCGATGGTGGACGCCTGCACGTGGGCGGCCGGCGAGCGCCACTGCGACCTCGACGTCGAGGTCACCGAGATCTTCCGCAGCTACCGGATGAGGCCGAACTCGACCGCGGTCGCCGTAGCGAAGGAGGCTCTGGCGAGCTGCGGGCACGAGCCGAGCGAGATCACGACCGGGGGCGGGAGCGACGCCAACGCGTTCCGGGCCGCGGGCTTCGAGGCGATCCTGCTCGCGAACGGGACGGAGGCGAACCACACACCGGAGGAGAGGGTCGCCGCGCGGCGCATCGTCGAGATGCTGGACGTCTCGGAGGCGATCCTCGCGAAGGCGGCCGAGCGGTGCTGAAGCTGCGGCGCGGGGTGGTCCTCTCGACCGATCCGCTCACGGTCGAGGTCGAGGGCAGCGAGCGCCCGGCGTGGGCCGATCGCTCGCTGGTCGGGGAGATCGAGCGCGGGGACGAGGTGATCGTCAACACCGAGGCGCTGGACCTCGAGCTCGGATCGGGCGGGTTCGACCTTGTGCACGCGAACCTCACCCGCGGCCTGTCCGGTGGCGGGGGGCGGGGCGGCGCCCACGTGATGAAGCTCAACTACACCTCGCTACAGCACCCGGTCGAGCCGGTCGAGAGGCCGGTCGAGGCGGAGCCGGCGACGCGGCCGCCCGTCCTCGTGCTGCCTCTGCACGGCCATCTCGCCCCTGCGGCGTGGGCGGCGGCTCAGGCCCGCCCGGGCCTGAGCGTCGGGTACGTGCAGACCGCGGGCGGGGCGCTCCCCGGCGCGATCTCGCGCGACGTGGGCGAGCTGTTGAGTCTGAGCCTGCTCGCCGGCCACATCACGGCCGCGCCCGCGTACGGCGGGGAGCGCGAGGCGATCAGCCTCGTCGGCGCGCTCGACGCGGCGGCGGGACTCGGGTGGGAGG
>JBOGZH010000115.1:0-6622 GCA_050697095.1 Solirubrobacterales bacterium | reverse complement strand
CCGGACCGACGGTCGCCGCGGCGAGGTGCCATGCGCGAGCGTCGAGGCCGCAGTGACCCGCCAGGGCTCCGTGGGCGCGCCTTCGCTCCGCCGGGGTGGTCAGCTCGTAGGCGACCGCCTTCAACAGCGGGTGCGCGAAGCCGAGGCGTCCCTCGCCGATGATCAGCACCCCGGCCGTCTCGGCGCGCTCGAGAGCGCTGGTTTCGATCCCCAGATCGCGGCACGCTCCGACTACGGGCGCAAGCTCCCGATCTACCGCGGCGGATGCGATCACGACGGCGGCGCGGTCGTCGGAGGCCAGCGCCGCAAGCCGCGATTCGAACGCCTCGCGGAGCGCCGCGCCGGCCACCGGAACATGGTCGATGGGCATCCGCCCGAGCCGTTGGTCCTCGGTCAGCTGCGCTGGCAGCTCGCGCAGCGCCAGGGGGTTGCCCGCCGCCATCTCGAGCAGGGAGTCGACGACGCTTGATGTGGCCTCGGGCGCTGACGCTCTCAGGAGCGCGCGGGCGTCCTCGCTGCCCAGGCGTGACAGGTTGACGCGCTCCAGAACAGTGGAGCCGAGCAGAGGTCCCCCGCTGATCGGCCGCGAGGCCGCAAGTAGCGCCACCCGGGTTTCGGCGAGACGTCGTGCCGCATAGGCCAGGCACTCGGCCGAGGGTGAGTCGAGCCACTGGGCATCGTCCACGACCACCAGAAGCGGCTCCCGCTCGGCGGCGCGGGCGAGCAGGCTCAGAAAGGCTGCACAGGTGGCGAAGCGGTCGCCTGGTACGCGCGGCGACGGTCCGAGGGCGAGCGCTGCCCTGACCGCGTTGGCCTGAGGCTCGGGGAGCTCGGGAAGCCACTTCAACAACGGCGCGACGGTCTCCCCGAGTAGCGCATAGGGCAGGTTCGCCTCCGCCTCGACGGCCTCGGCCTCGATCACGCGTAGATCGCTGGCCACGGCGACCGCCTCCGCCAGCAGCGAGGTCTTCCCGATCCCCGGCTCGCCGACGATCAGCAGCCCGCGGCCACGCCCCTCGCGGGCGTCGGCCATCAGGCGGCCGATCTGCTCGAGCTCTGGACCGCGGCCGAGCAGCATGCACCCAGGCTACGCCCTCGGCGATTGTCAGTTAGGGCCGCGTGTGGCGCCCATGAGCCACGGCGCGAGAATGTTCGGAAGGCGAGCCGCTGGCGGCTCGCGGCGACGTTGGGATGGCTTGGATAAGCCATGGGCGCGGCGGGTTTCGAACCAGCGACCTCTCGCGTGTGAAGCGCGCGTTGGGGGTCGAAGTGCGGCGAAGTGCGGCGAAGTGACGCAAGTACCCCCTGCACGCGGCCTGTTTTCGCTCGCCAGGATTCGCCGAGCTTTGCCCCGATTCCACCGCCGCGTGTTCGGCAGGTGTTCGGCGGCGCAGCTATTGCGGCCGCGATCACTCACCGGTCGCGGAGGCAAGGTTGGGCTGGGGCGCGCGTCCCGAGAGGGGCCAGCACGAGACGGAGCAGCACGACCATCCGCCCGGCACAACGCCCGCTCAGATGTGCGGATGCGGGAGTCCACGGCGGCACCCCCGGTGCTTTCGTCGCTCGTCCCATGCGCAAGCGAGCAGCCGCGGCCCAGACTCTCACAAGCCCGCGGCAGCAGTAGGGCTCAGCGCTGCTCGGCGCGCCGCTGTACCGCGCGCAGGAGGTTGCGCCTGATCAGAGCGCTGCCCGGCCGGATGAGTGCCCTTTAGAGCGATCTCGCGCCTGGTGGCGGAAGTCGGTCGTTTGGATCCTCGTTTTGGCCTCTGCCACGCTCTAGCGGGAGCCTCCTCGGCGGCGGCCGAGGGTGAGCAGGTAGCGGCGCGGGAGGCTGATGCGGCCGTTTGCGCGGTAGCGCTCGTGGTGGGCGATGAACGCGCGTCGGTAATGCTCGGCCCGCCGCGGGTCGAGGGAATCCACGTGCGCCTTGGCCGCCCCGTCGTAGCTCGTGTAATGGCGCCACATCTGCGCGCCCGACGCGGCCGCGAGCCGGAGCTCGCCCTCCTCGAACTCGAGCACGAAGGCCGGGTCGAGAAGCGTGGCGACGTCCTCCTCGCGTCCCCAGGCGCGGCGATCGCCGGCGCCCGGCTCAGGCCTCGCGCTGGCTCGCCTTGAGCGCCTCGAAGCTCATCCGCAGCCCAAGAGGTCGGAGGCGCAGGCGGTCTGGTCGTTGAGGAGTTGGCGGACGTTCATGTCGGCCTCCGGGTTTCGAGCTCGTGAAGCTTGACAAACTATCAATTGATCTATTGAATAGCAAGGGTGAATGCAGAACGCGAGAAGGGCGCGCTGTTCGAGGCGATCGCGCTGATGGGCAAGGCGTTCGCCAGCCCGGTGCGGCTCGAGTTGCTCGATCTCCTCGCCCAGGCCCCGCGTACGGTTGACGAAATCGCTCGCGCTAGCGACCAGTCGACGGCCAACGCCTCCCAGCACCTGCAGGCATTGCGCGCCGCCGGGATGGTCAGGCGAGTGCGCGAAGGCGCCAGCGTGCGGTACTCGATCGCCGGCGACGAGGCGCTGCGCCTTTGGCTGGCGCTGCGCGACGCGTCCGTCGCGCGCCTCGCCGAGGTCGAGCGCGCGGCGCGCGAGTATCTCGGCGACGAGGTCGACGCGATCGGACGAGACGAGCTGATCGCACGACTGCGCGAGGGTGACGTCGTGCTCATCGACGTCCGCCCGGCCGAGGAGTTCGACGCCGGGCACATCGACGGAGCCCGATCGATCCCGATCGACGAGCTCGAGGAGCGACTAGCAGAGCTGCCAGCCGATCGGGAGGTCGTCGCGTACTGCCGCGGCCCGTTCTGCGCCTTCGCGCACGACGCCGTCCGCCGCCTGCAGGCCGACGGTCGACAGGCGCGGCGCCTGGAGCAGGGCTGGCCCGAGTGGCGGCTCGCGGGCAAGCACCGCAAACGACAGCGAGCCGCGTGAGCAACTGGGAGGCCGAGATGGGTCAGATCGACGCCGCCGCCCCAGTACCGCTTGGTCTCCAAGCGCGCCGACAACGCGACGCAGACTTGGGGCGCCACCCGGGCGGGCCGCAGGTGCGCGTAGCAGAGCTCGTGGCCTCGATGTCGCTGGCCACGGATCTGGGGATCGGCCAGCCGATGGAGCAGGTCATCCGCTCCTGCCTGGTGGGTCTCCGGATCGCGGAGCGCCTCGGCCTCGACGAGTCCGAGCGGGCGGTTGTCTATTACGTCGCACTGCTCGCATGGGTGGGCTGTCACGCCGACTCGCACGAGCAGGCGGCGTGGTTCGGCGACGACATCGCGTTCCGGGCCGACGCCCACCAGACAGAGCTCACAGGGCTGTCGGGCGCCGGCTTGCTGCTGCGCCACGCCGGGAGCGGGAGCCCCCCGTTGCGCCGCGCGCGGCTCGCGGCCGGACTGCTCACGCCCGGCCACATGGTCAAGGAGATGGACATGACGCACTGTCTGGTGGCGGGGCAATTCGCTGCCCGGCTGGGTCTCGGCAGTGCGGTTCAGGACTCGCTCCAGGACGTGTTTGAGCGCTGGGACGGCAAGGGGCCGCACGGGCGCAAGGGGCAGCAGATCTCGAGTGCCGCCCGCATCGCCGTGCTGGCTGACATCGCCGCGGAGGCGTTCCGGCGGCTCGGCGGGCTCGAGGCGGCAGTCGATGTGGCGCGCAGGCGGCGCGGCGGGCAGTTCGATCCGGGTCTCGTCGATCTGCTCGAGGCCGAGGCCCAGTCGCTGTTCGCCGGGATCGAGAGCGCGGCTGGCTGGGAGGAGGTGATCGCCGCGGAGCCGGTACTCGCCTCGCCGCTCACGGAGGCAGAGCTCGACAGGGCGCTCGAGGCGATCGCGGACTTCGCCGATCTGAAGTCGCCGTACACCACCGGCCATTCGCGCGGCGTGTCGGACCTCGCCGCGCGGGCCGCCTCCGCCGCCGGCCTCGGCGAGAGCGAAGCGGTAGACGTGCGCCGCGCCGCGCTGATCCACGACGCAGGGCGGCTCGGCGTGCCCAACACGATCTGGGACAAGCCGGAGCCGCTGTCGGACAGCGAGATCGAGCGCGTGCGCATGCACCCCTACCTCACCGAGCGCATGTTTTCGCGCTCGCCAAGGCTCGCCGGCATCGCGAGGATCGCGGCGGCCCATCAAGAGCGCATCGACGGCTCCGGCTATCCCCGCGGGCTCACCGGTGAGTCGCTCACGCCCGCCGCGCGCCTGCTCGCGGCCGCCGACGTCTACCAGGCCCTCATGGAGCCGCGCGCGCACCGGCTCGCGTTCGACCGCGGTGCTGCCGCCGCGGAGCTGCGGCGCGAGGTCACGGCCAGGCGCCTCGACGGCGATGCCGTCGAGGCCGTGCTCGGCGCGGCCGGACACCGGGCGCGCCGGCGCCGGGAGGGACCTGACGGTCTCACCGCCCGCGAGGTCGAGGTGCTCGTTTTGCTCGCCCAGGGCCACTCGAACCGGGAGATCGCCGCACGGCTCGTGATCTCGCCCAAGACCGTGGGCACCCATGTGGAACACATCTACTCGAAGAGCGGCTGCTCGACACGGGCCGCCGTAAGCGTCTACGCGATGCGGCAAGGGCTGCTTCCGGCCTGAAGATCGGGCGAACGCCCGATGTATTGCGGGAGCGCCGGGACTACCTTTGCCCGACTATGACTGAAGCGCCACTCAACGGTCTGGAGGAGCTGATCGAGATCGCCCGCCAGGCCGCCTCCGACGTCGCTCGCGACGATGAGGCCGCTGCGCCCGCGATCGCGGTCGAGAACCTCGTGAAGCGCTACCCGAACGGGACCGAAGCTGTGCGCGGCATCTCATTCAGCGTCGACAGGGGGGAGCTCTTCGGAATCCTCGGCCCGAACGGGGCGGGCAAGTCGACCACCATCGGCGTCCTGGGCACGCTCGTCAGGCCGACGAGCGGGCGCGCGGTCGTCGCCGGCCTCGACGTGGTCGCGCACCCGAAGGAGGTGCGGACGCGGATCGGCTTCGCGATGCAGGAGGTCGGACTCGACGAGCTGGCCACGGGCTTTGAGTTCCTCGTGCTCCAGGGACGCCTCCAGGGACTCCCGAAGAGCGAGGCGACCCGGCGCGCCCGCATCCTGCTCCGCCTGGTCGACCTGGAGGACGCCGCCGACCGGCGCTTGGGTGCCTACTCGGGAGGGATGAAGCGGCGTGTCGACCTGGCGTCGGCCATGATCCACCTGCCTCGGATCCTCTTCCTCGACGAGCCGACGGAGGGTCTCGACCCACACGCGCGGGCTGCGATCTGGGAGACGCTGCAGCGGCTCAACCAAGAGCTCTCGATCACCGTCGTGCTCACGACCCACTACATGGAAGAGGCCGACCGGCTCTGCAGCCGCATCGGCATCATCGATCGGGGGCAGATTGTCGTCGAGGAAACACCGGACCGGCTGAAGGCGTCGGTGGGCGGCGAGTCGCTTCTGCTCAGCTTCGGGTCCGAGTCCTCAGCCGGACTCCAGGCGCAGGCGCAGGCCGCCCTGGCGGACCGCAGCGAGGTCGACGAGGTCGTCGCGACGAATGGCGACCTCTCCGTCTACGTCAAGGATGCAGCCGCGCTCGCCCCCGAGCTACTGCGAACCCTGGAACGGAGAGGTGCGACCCCGAAAGCGGTTTCGATCAGGCAGCCCAGCCTCGAGGACGTCTATCTGCGCTACACCGGGCGAACCTTCGAGCGAGCGGAAGCCCGCCCGAACGGCAACGGCGCCGGAGGCGGTGAGCAGGCATGACGCTCCGCCTCTCCACCTGGCTGCTCACCCTGCGCACGCTCAGGCAGTTCCCGCGCAACCCGATGATCGTGGGCATGTCCTCATCGCCCGTGCTGATGATGTTCATCGTCTTCGGTGCGCTGTTCGAGAGCGTCAGGCACCTGCCCGGCTTTCCAACGGACAACTACTTCGAGTACCTCGCGCCGATGGCGGTGCTGCTCACGACCGTCCCGGGCATCGCCCAGGCGGCCGTCGCCTTGGCGACCGACCTCCAGAACCGCTACTTCTACAAGCTCATGACGACACCGGCCTCGATCGGGTCGATCATGCTCGGCCGCCTCTTGGGGGACAGCATCCGCCTCTACGTGCAGGGCGGGGCGATCCTGCTGCTCGCGCTGGCCCTCGGCGCCCATGTCGAGACCGGCCTCCCGGGCGCACTGCTGATGCTGCTCATCGGCACCTTGTTCGGCCTCGTCACGTTCGGCGTCCTGACCACCAACCTGGCGCTGAAGACGAAAGACCCCGCCCTAATCCAGGCGATCTTCCCGATGTCATTCCTCCTCATCTTCCTCACGACGGCCTTCCAGACGAAGGGCCAGATCGAAAGCGGCGTCCTGCGGGCGATCGTCGACGCCAACCCGGCAGAGCACGTGCTGCGCCCCATGCGCGAGCTGATGCTCAGCGGCTACGACTGGGAGGGAATCGGCGTGGCCTTCCTGGTGATCGTCGGATTGGGAGTGATCGGGCTTCCACTCACGATCCGCAACTATCGCTCGGTCTATCGCTGAGGAGCGTGGCGCGAAGACGTGTTGCTCCTGGCCATCAAACAATGAATCGGTTTGACGTAGCGATAGTCGGCGGCGGCCCGGCCGGACTTGCCGCCGCCCTGGTCCTGGGTCGAATGCGGCGGCGCGTGCTGTTGCTCGATGC
>JBOGZH010000114.1:0-2603 GCA_050697095.1 Solirubrobacterales bacterium | reverse complement strand
AGGCGTCGGTGGGACTCGTCGACCGAGCGAACGGGCAGCCCGTGCTCCGCGGCGAGGCGCGCGAGCGCCTCGGAGGTGTCGGCGCGCGCGTGGCAGTGGTGGTGGCCGTCCACGAACGCGGGCAGGCGGCCGAAGAGGCTCTCGAAGCGCTCCATCTGCGCCCGCGGCTCGGCGCCGGGGAGCTCGAGGTGGAGCCCGATCTCGACCCCGGTGTCGAGCAACGGCCCGGGGTCGCACCACCCCCTCCCCACCATCGCGCTCACCGCGTCGACGGCGCCTGCCCCGGCGGCCTCGAGGATGCCGCGGTTGTAGCCGGGGCCGTAGCCGTAGTCGTCGGCGGTGATGATCAGCACGGGCTCGCGCGCTTCGGGCCTCACGGTGTCGATTGTCGCGCCCTCGTTGTACGGGTGGACAAACGCCGCCGAGCAAATCCTGTACCGGCGTCCAATGCGGGCACGGGCGGGGAATCCGAGAATCCTCGAGGTACCGCAGTAGGCCTACGCGACCCGAAAGGAACGAGCGCCCACCATGGATCTCCCGCACGTGGACCTTCTTGCGTTGATCAACAGCAAGGAGCTAAAGGAGTTCAGCAGGGTCGAATCCGGAGAACTGAGCGCCCGGATCGACACCCTGTGGGTGTTCATGGCGGGGGCCATGGTGATGTTCATGCAGGCCGGCTTCCTGCTGCTCGAGGTCGGCTTCTCGCGGATGAAGAACGCCGGCACGATCGCCGCCAAGGTGCTCGCCAACCTCGCCATTGCCGCGATCGCCTACTGGGCTGTGGGTTTTGCGCTCGCCTTTGGAGGCGACGGTGACACCACCGGCTGGTTCGCAGGCACCTCCGGGTTCTTCCTCCAGCACACGAGCCAGATCGATCTCCCGGCGCTTGCGTTCTCCGACGCCAGCGTCGGCTCGAAGTTCTTCTTCCAGTTCGCGTTCGCGGCGGTCTCGCTGGCGATCGTGTGGGGCACGACGCTGGAGCGGATCAAGTTCGGCGCCTATCTGATCTACGCGATCATCTTCGCCGCGGTCATCTATCCGCTGGCCAGCCACTGGATCTTCGGGGGCGGGTGGCTTCAGGCCAACTTCGGGATGCAGGACTTCGCGGGCTCGACCGTGATCCACCTCGTTGGCGCGACCGGCGCGCTCGCCGCCCTGCTGCTGCTCGGCCCTCGCCAGGGGAAGTACGAGGCGAACGGGCGCCCCAACGTGATTCCCGGCCACTCGATGCCGCTGGTCGGCCTCGGCGTGATCATTCTGTGGTTCGGGTGGTTCGGCTTCAACCCCGGATCGACGCTGAGCACGCTGGACGGGCGCTTCGCCGAGGTCGCGATCGTCACCTGGCTCGGCGGCGCCGCTGGCGTGCTCGGGGCGATGGCGACGATCTGGGTCCTCACGCGCAGCTTCGACATCGGGATGACCCTGAACGGGGCGATCGCCGGCCTGGTCGGCATCACCGCGCCGTCGGGCTACGTCGAGTTCTGGTTCGCCCCGGTGATCGGGCTGATCGCCGGGGTGATCGTGGTCTTCGGCGTGATCACGATCGACAAGTACCTCGACGATCCCGTCGGCGCGCTGTCCGCGCACGGCCTCGCGGGGATCTGGGGAACACTTTCATGCGGCCTGTTCACCGCGCCGCGGCTCGCCGAGTACAACGCGATCGGCCAGGGCGGGCTCGTGTACGGCGACGGCGTCGAGCAGCTCGGCGTGCAGGCGATGGGCGTCGCCGCCGCGTTCGCGAGCGTGTTCGCGATCAGCTTCGCGATCTTCTTCGCGATCAAGGCGGTGTACGGCCTCCGGGTGAAGCCGGAGGAGGAGCGCTACGGGCTCGACATCGTCGAGCATGGGATGTGGGGCTACCCGGAGCAGTTCATGCCCGTGCCGGGCTACGAGTACCACCAGCCGGCACCGCCGGCGGGCCGGCCTGCGCCACGACCAGCCCCCGTCGGCGTGGGCACAGCGGAGAGCTCGCCATGACGGGTTTCGAGATCAACAAGATCGAGGCGATCATCCGCTACGAGCGCCTCCAGGCCGTCCAGGACGCGCTCGACGAGATCGGGGTCAGTGGCCTCAACGTGACCGAGGTGAAGGGCTGCGGCCGCCAGAAGGGCTACACCGAGCACTACCGCGGCTCGCAGGCGAACATCAGCCTGCTCCCAAAGCTCAAGGTGGAGAGCGTCGTCCCCGCCGAGATCACCGAGCGCGCCGTGGAGGCGATCGTCGCCGCCGCGTACACCGGCGAGACCGGGGACGGGCTCCTGTTCGTGCTGCCGGTCGGACAGGTCGTGCGCATCCGCACCGGAGAGCGGGGCGTGGACACCGTCCGCCATCAGGCGCCGGTCGGGTGGGGGTACTAGCGACGTGCGATCCCCTACGGCGCTCTGGGGTTGGACCAAGGGCGTGATCGGCGACCAGACGGGCGGCGTCGAGCCGGTGCGGGTCGACCTGGAGCGAAACCCCGGCGCGGTCGTTGAGCTGGGGGCCGAGAACCCGCCCGACGTGCCGATCTACCTCCTTCGGGTCGGGATCAGCGGCGGGTTCGGCGGCGCGCGAGCAGGGCTGCCGGTGTTCCGGCACGAGAACCCCTCCCCCCACCCGATCCT
>JBOGZH010000113.1:0-4172 GCA_050697095.1 Solirubrobacterales bacterium | reverse complement strand
CGCCGAAATGGCGCTGCCATTCCGGCTCCCTGCGTCCTTGCCATGCTTGACTCTCGCTCGCCAGAAGCGGGCCACCATTGTCGGACGGGGCACTAGAGGGACCTTCTTCTATCCTCATCACCTGATGGCAGCGGGTCGCGAAACCCTCAAGGTCGCCGGGCGAGAGTCGTTCGGCTCGCGCGAGAGCCGGCGGCTTCGCCGTGCCGGCTTCGTGCCGGGCGTCCTGTACAGCGGCGGGAGCGACGCCCGTCCCTTCCAGGTCGGCGAGCACGAGATCCGCACCTTCCTCACCAACGGGCACGCCCTGTTCGACCTCGAGATCGAGGGGTCGAGGGCGGTCCCCGTGGTGGTCAAGGAGCAACAGCACCATCCCGTCCGCGGCGAGCTCCTCCACATCGACTGCTTCGAGGTGAAGCTCGACGAGGCGATCGAGGCAGAGGTCGCGCTCGAGCTCGAGGGCACCGAGGACGCCCCCGGCGTCAAGGAGGGCGGCGTGCTCGAGCACGTGACGCGCGAGATCACCGTCGAGGCCCTCCCGGGCGACATCCCCGAGGTGATCCACGCCGACGTGTCCGAGATGTCGATCGGGGACACGATCCAGCTCGCCGTGCTCACCCCCCCCTCCGGCGTCAAGTTCGTCGCCGAGGAGCCGGAGGAGGTCACGGTCGCGACGCTGTCTCCGCCGCGGGTCGAGGAGGAGCCCGAGCCCGAGCTCGAGGAGGAGGCCGAGCTGGTCGGCGAGGAGGGCGAGGAGGTGCCCGAGGGCGCCGAGGCGCCGGAGGCCGAGGAGGAGAGGCCCGAGGGCGAGGCGCCGGCCGAGGGCGAGTCCGGCGGCGAGGAGTAGGCGCTGTCCCTGTTCCGTCGCCGTCGTCGGCGCAGCGACGCGCCGGCAGGAACGGACGGGAACGGTGAACGGGTGCTGGTCGTCGGGCTCGGCAACCCGGGGTCGCGCTACGCGGGGACCCGCCACAACCTCGGCTTCGAGGTCGCGGACGAGCTCGCGCGGCGTTGGGAGCTCCCCCGGGCGCGCAAGCGGTTCAGGGGCTTGATCACCGAGGGTCGTACGGGGACCGGCGGACCTCGCGTGGCGGTCCTGCTCCCCCAGACCTACATGAACGAGGCCGGGAGCTCGGCCGGCCCGGCGCGTGGGGCGCTGAAGGTCCCGCTCGAGCGGGTGGTGGTGCTGCACGACGAGATCGATCTGCCCTTCGGCGAGGTGCGCAGCCGGCTGGGCGGCGGCCTCGCGGGACACAACGGACTCAAGAGCCTGGCCGAAGGGCTCGGGGGCCCGGAGTTCCGGCGGGTGCGAATCGGGGTAGGTCGCCCCGACACCACCGATCCCGAGCTGGTCTCGCGGCACGTGCTGGGGCGCTTCGAGGAGGAGCCGGCGGACGTGCGCGAGCTGGTCGGGCGCGCGGCGGACGAGGCGGAGCGCGTCGTCAAGGAGGCATCCGAATGAGCGAGCGCCTGACGAAGTACGGGGTCGACGAGGAGGGCGTGGCGCTGATCCAGCTCGACCGCCCCGAGGCGCGAAACGCGATCAACTCGGCGATGCTCGAGGAGCTGCTCCCGCATATCGAGGCGGCGCGCGACGACGAGGCCGTGCGCGTGCTGGCGATCTCCTCGACCGATCACATGGGCCTGTCCGCGGGCGCGGACATCCGCGAGGAGCTGGACGAGGACGGTTCGGTGCGGCGAATGGAGCTGTTCGCGCGCCTGTACGACGCGATCACGGGCTTTCCGAAGCCAACGGTGGCGGCGTGTCACGGCTCCTGCGTCGGTGGAGGCGCCGAGATCGCCGTCGCGTGCGACCTCCGGGTGGGCGGCTCGAACCTGCGGTTCCGCTTCCCAGGTGGCGCGCTCGGCCTCCCGGTGGGACCGGCGCGGCTGGTGACGCTGTGCGGCCTTTCGGTCGCGAAGTACCTGCTCCTCACCGGGCGCGAGGTCGGAGCCGACGAGGCCCTGCGGTGGGGGCTGGTGCACAAGGTGGTTCCCGCTGCCCGCACCGAGGACGGGGCGCTCCAGCTCGCGGCGAGCGTGGCTTCGAACCCGCCCGATGCCGTCGCGCGCCTCAAGGCGATGCTCCACGAGTGGGACGACGTGGAGGGGCGCTCGCGCGAGGAGGGCCGCGGCCAGGTCGAGTGGCAGCGCGCGGGCCGGGGCCTCCCGCATCGGGACTGACGCGCCGATGTCGCTGCGCCCGCTGCTCAAGATCGCCCACGAGGACGGTAGGTTCCGAGCGCTCGCGGCAGCAACGCGCGAGGGGCGCGGTGTCGGCGCACACATGTCGCCCGGGGTCCGCCCCTTCCTCCTCGCCGGTCTGGTCGAGGACGAGGACGGCCTCGCGGGTCGTCCCGTGCTCGTCGTAACGGCGGACGATCGCTCGGCTCGGGACCTGGCGCGCGAGCTCGCCGCCTACCTGGCGCCGCGCCGGCTCCGCTACTACCCCTCCCGCGGGACCGGCTACGAGTCCCACGTCGCACCGCCACCGCACCCCGTCGGCCTTCGGATCGCGGCGCTGGACGCCCTCACCGGCGCGGACGAGGCGCCGGTCGTGGTCGCCAGCGCCGTCGCGCTCGCCGAGGCCGTCCCCGATGCCTCCCTTCGCCCCGCCGGGCTGGCGCTGCGACGCGGCGAGGAGGTGAACCTCGACGCCGTCGCGACGCGGCTGGTGGAGTGCGGCTACGAGCGGACCGACCAGGTCGAGGACCGAGGGCAGTTCGCGGTTCGCGGCGGCATCCTCGACGTCTTCGGGGCGACCGAGGAGCGGGCGGCGAGGATCGAGCTGTTCGGCGACGAGGTCGACTCGATGCGGTGGTTCTCGACCTTCACGCAGCGCTCGCTCGGCGAGACCGAGCACGTCGAGCTTGCGCCGGCGGCCGAGCTCGCCGCCGAGCACCGCGAGCCCGCCGAGCTCGCCCTCGAGGAGGCTCGCGGTGACGGAGACGCGCCTCGGCGCCCCGACGTCGCCGCGGTGCTTCCCACGGACAGCTTCGAGGCTCCCCTGGACCTGCTCCCGGCCGGGGCGGCGGTGATCGTGGCGGCCGAGGACGAGATCGACGGGGCGCTGGCCGACCACTGGGACGACGTCACGATCGCGATGCACGCGGCCGACGCGCAGCGTCTCTACGTCGACGTCGCCGAGCCGCTGCGCGAGCGCGCGGCGCTCTCGATCTCCGGCGTCGAATCGGGCAAGGAGCACACGTTCCGCGCCCAGCGCCCGGCCTCGCCGGCGCGCAGCCTCGCCGAGGCCGAGCCGGCGCTCGAGCGCGAGCTTCGCTCCGGCTACCTCGTCGCCGTGGTGTTCGAGCGCCGGGGCGAGGCCGAGCGCGCCCGCTACGGCCTCAACCGGCTCGAGGCGACGTTCCTCGAGGGTGACGTCCTTCCCGCGAGGCCCGGGGAGGGACCCCGGCCGGTGCTGTTCGGCGAGGCGCCGCTCAGCGACGGCTTCGTCTCGCCGGAGCTGAAGCTCGCCGTGATCCCCCACCGCCGCCTCGTCCACCGGCGCCGCGCGGCGGCTCCGGCGCCCGCGCGCGGGCGGATGGCCTCGTTCACGGAGCTTCGCGTCGGCGACCACGTGGTGCACGAGGACCACGGCATCGCGCGCTTCGCCGGCTTCGAGACAAAGGCGGTCGCGGGCGTGACCCGGGATTACCTCCACCTCGAGTACCGCGGCGAGGACCGGGTGTTCGCCCCCGCGGACCAGCTCGCGAAGATCACCCGTTACGTCGGCACGGCGGGAGGGGCGCCGCAGCTCTCCGCGTTGGGCAGCAAGCGCTGGGACGGGATGAAGGCGCGAGCGCGCCGCGCCGCGCGGGAGCTCGCCGGCGATCTCCTCAACCTGTACGCGGAGCGCCGCACCCGCCAGGGACACGCGTTCCCGCCCGACGGCGAGTGGCAGCTGATGCTCGAGCGCTCGTTCCCCTTCCGCGAGACCCCCGACCAGCTCGAGGCCACAGACGCGGTGAAGGCTGACATGGAGGCCGATCAGCCCATGGACCGGCTGATCTGCGGCGACGTCGGCTACGGCAAGACGGAGGTGGCTCTGCGCGCGGCGCACAAGGCCGCTGTCGACGGCAAGCAGGTGATGATGCTCGTCCCGACGACGATCCTCGCCCAGCAGCACCTGGGAACGTTCCGCGAGCGACTTGCCGACTTCCCCTACCGGGTGG
>JBOGZH010000112.1:0-3383 GCA_050697095.1 Solirubrobacterales bacterium | reverse complement strand
CGGAGGGTCCCGACGCGATCGCCGCGCTCGAGACCGGCCAGGTCGACGCGGCGATCATCGACCAGCCCGTCGCCGTCGACGCGGTCGAGAAGCAGGGCGGTGTCGAGATCGTCGAGGAGATCCAGACCGACGAGCTCTACGGATTCGCGATGCCGCCCGGGGCTCCGCTCGTCGAGGCCGTCAACGGAGCGCTGACGGACCTCAAGGACGACGGCACGATCACGGATCTGTACCAGAAGTACTTCAAGACGGATCCGCCTCCGTCCGTCCTCGAGGACACCGGGGGCTCGTAGGGCCCCGTGGCCGGCCGGATGAGAGTCCGGGTGGTGAAGGACTAGCGAAAGGGGCGCCTCGGGGCGCCCCTTTCGCGTTCAGGGAATAGCCTCACGGCGACAGCGAGGAAGGGAGAGACATGGACTTCGTGGTCGAGTACTACTTCGACTTCGGCCTGATGTTCGACGAGTTCGACCGCGTCATCGACGGCTTCTGGTTCACGATCAAGCTGTCGGTGCTCGGCGGCGTGCTCTCGCTCCTCTGGGGCCTGGTCCTGGCGGTGTTGCGACAGCTCCCCGGTCGCGCGCTGGCGCCGGTGCGGGGCCTCGTGATCGCGTACATCGACGTGTTCAGGGGTATCCCGCTGCTGCTCGTGCTGTTCATCGTGTCCGGTGCATTGAGCGCATTCGCAGCGCCCTCGCAGCAGATCATCCCCCGTGAGATCGGGATCCCCGAGTGGTTCGGCCAGTCCGCGCCGTTCTGGTACGGGATCATGTCGCTCACGATCACCTACGGCGCGTACATGGCCGAGGTCTACCGGGCGGGGATCGAGGCGGTGCCGCGCGGACAGATGGAGGCGGCCCGGTCGCTCGGTATGTCGCACGGGCAGTCGATGCGCCATGTGATCGTCCCGCAGGCGGTCCGCACGGTTATCCCGCCGCTGCTCAACGACTTCATCGCGCTGATGAAGGACACGTCGCTGGTCAGCGTGATCGGACTGATCGAGGTGGTGCAGGCGGGCCGCGACGTGCAGTCGGAGTTCTTCAACGGCTCCGCCCTCGTGCTCGGGGCCCTGCTCTTCCTCGCCGTCACGATCCCGCTCGCCCGGCTCGTCGACCGCCTGATCTCCGGCCAGCAGGCGCGCTTCCAGCGGGCCCAGGCGAGCCCGGCGTGACGTGGATCCGCCGAGCGGACTCGGAGCGGCTAGCCTCCGCGTGAGATGAGCCCGTCCGGCGAAGCGATGCTGGAGCTCCAGGGGGTGCACAAGCGCTTCGGCGAGCTCCACGTCCTGCGCGGGATCGACCTCGAGGTGCCCCGCGGCTCGGTCGTGTGCGTGATCGGGCCGAGCGGGTCCGGCAAGAGCACGCTGCTGCGCTGCGTCAACCTGCTCGAGCCCCCCGACGAGGGCCGCATCCTGCTCGAGGGCAAGGAGATCACCGGCGAGGGCTTGCGCGACGGTGTGAACTTCGTTCGTCGCCGGGTCGGGATGGTGTTCCAGGAGTTCAACCTGTTCCCGCACAGGACCGCGCACCACAACGTCGCCCTCGCCCAGGAGAAGGTGCTCGATCGCGGCGGGACGGAAGCACGCGATAAAGCCAGGGCCCTGATGGAGCGGGTGGGTCTCGCCGACAAGGTGGACGAGTATCCCGACCGTCTCTCCGGGGGCCAGCAGCAGCGGGTCGCAATCGCCAGGGCGCTGGCGATGGACCCACACGTGATGCTGTTCGACGAGGTGACGAGCGCGCTCGACCCCGAGCTGATCAAGGAGGTGCTCGACGTGATGCGCCAGCTCGCCGACGAGGGGATGACGATGGTCGTCGTCACCCACGAGATGGGCTTCGCGCGTGACGTCGGGGACCGGGTCGCGTTCATGGACGACGGGATCGTGCTCGAGCAGGGCACGCCGCGCGAGGTCCTCGACGAGCCCAAGAACGAGCGCACCAAACGCTTCCTTGGCCTCGTGCTCGAGCGCTGACCGAACATTGACCTCGAGGGCAGCCGCGCCTGCCCTCGCGGCGGTGCTCGGAGCGCTGCTGCTCGTCCCACCGGCCTCCGAGGCCGCCGGCCCCTCCCCTTTCTTCGGCGTGGTCGCCCAGGGGGAACCGAGCGAGGCGGACTTCGAGGTGATGGCTCAGGGCGGCGTCGGGACCTACCGCTGGCTGATCTCGTGGCCGTCCCTGCAACCGAGCGCGAACGCCCAACCCGATTGGAAGGCGACGGACCAGCTGGTGGCGAACCTGGCCGACCACGACATCGAACCGCTTCCGTTCGTCTACGGCTCGCCATGCTTCGTCGTCGACTGCGAACGGACCCCTCGCTCGGAAGCGCACCGCCGGCCGCCCCTGGGCACGTCGCATGCGAGGCTGGCGTGGACGCGGTTTCTCGCCGCGCTCGTGGATCGGTACGGCTCCGGCGGGAGCTTCTGGTCGGCAAACCGCTCCCTGCCGTACCGGCCAATCACCGCGTGGGAGGTCTGGAACGAGGAGAACACGCCCAGGTTCTACCGACCGTCGCCCTCTCCGGCCGGATACGCCGAGCTGCTGCGGATCTCCGCCGGGACGATCAGGTCGCATGACCGCAACGCCCGGATCCTGCTCGGCGGGATGGCCGGAGAACCGAGGGGCCAGGGCGCGGTCGACGCGCCGAGGTTTCTCGACGTGCTGTACGGGATTCCCGGAGCGAAGCGATATTTCGACGGCGTCGCGGTTCACCCGTACGCGCGCGACGTAGCCGGCGTCGAGCGCCAGATCCTCGGCCTCCGTCGCGTGCAGGAGGCACACCGCGATGCGGAGACGCCGATCTGGGTCACGGAGCTGGGCTGGGGGACGAGTGACACCGGGAAGGGAAGGCTCGTCGCGACCGTCGAGGGTCAGGCACGGATGCTGGATGAGGCATTCCGCCTCCTGCTCGGGCGGCGCGGAGAATGGAACGTCGCGAGGGTGCTGTGGTACTCGTGGCGCGACGCGCCGGGCATCTGCGGCTGGTGCGGCTCGTCCGGGCTGCTCGAGGCGGACGGGAGCGCGCGGCCCGCGTGGGCGTCCTTCGCGGAGCTGAGCGGCGGGACCCCGGCGACGCCGTCGGGCGGAGACGGCGGGCGATCCGTCCCGCTTGCCGCGATCGCGGTGGCGCTCGCGATCGCCGCGGTGGCGGGCGCGTCGCTGCTGGTTCGACGATCGCGCGAGCTCTAACCTCGGCGCGTGCACGAACGGGGCGGACTGGATGTCGTGGTCGTTTCATATCGCAGCGAGGGACTGCTGAGCGAGTGCCTGCGCTCGCTCTACGACCATCCCCCGAGCCGGCCGCTCACGGTCCACGTCGTGGACAACGCGTCCGGGGACGGGACGGCGGAGATGGTCGCGCGCGAGTTCGCCGAGGTGCGGCTGCGCGTC
>JBOGZH010000111.1:0-9266 GCA_050697095.1 Solirubrobacterales bacterium | reverse complement strand
GCCGCTTTAGCGGTGAATCGAGGCTAGTAAGGCGTTCCGCGGGCTCAGCTGACTCGGCTCGCCACCTCACGCATCGTGAGCACGTCGAGCTCGCCGCGCTCGCGCATGTTCGCGACCTGCGCGGCGCCGCGTACCGCCCGAGATCGCACCCGGGCGCACCGGTGGACCTCCTCGTCTACACCGAGCGCGAGCGAGAGGCCTGCCGGCCGCGGTTTCGAGCCGAGGTTGAGCACGGAGTGGTGCTCTACCGGCGGGCGGCATGACGAGGCGGGCGGGGTCCTCGGCGTGGCGGCTGCGCTGCTCGTTTCGTCCGCGGCGCTCGCGGCCCCGGGAACGCGCAGCTACGAGGGCCAGGTCGTGCAGGGCGCCGACTCCCGCCTGACCTTCGACGTCGTCAAGCGCGAGAGCGGAAAGCGGCGGTGAAGCGGGTCGAGTTCGAGGCGGTGCCCGCGTTCTGCGCGGGCGATCCGCGGTCCGCGATCGGCGGCTCGGTTCCCGGCACCGCCAAGGTCAAAAGCGGAAGTTCAAGTTCAACGCCTCCGACGCCCTCCGGGCGCTCAGCTTCAGGGGGAAGATCACCCAGCGCAGCAGGAAGGTGTCGGGGAACCTCAGCTTCAGCGGCTCGTTCGACGTCGACGGGCAGACAATTAGCGGCGCCACCGGGCCGCGGACCTGGACCCCCGAACGAGGCCTGAGCTCAGCCCCCGGGCGGGGCCGGCGGGGGCGTCGCGGGCACGTCCGGATAGCGGAAGCGCCGTTGGAGCATCGGCACGGCGATCACCGCGGCCATCGCGGTCGCTCCGCCGACCACGCTGACGAACACCGTCGCCGCGCTGAGCACGCCGTCGTCCGCCGCGGCGACATATGCCCAGATGCCGATCGGCAGGTAGAGCAGCACCGCGGTGAGGAAGCCGGGGTTGGGGCGCCGGGCCACCACCGTCGGCAGGACGTGAAAGAAGACCGCGTTGACGAGGACGCCGGCCGGGAAGATGAGCGCGAACGCCGGCGCCCCCACCCGACCGCCGCCGCCGAGACCCCGAACACGATCAGAAACCTGTTCGTGGCCCAGAAGTCGAGCCACGTCGGCGCCATCCCGATCCGCGGCGCGAGCACCCCCGCGGCCCAGCCCTGCCACCCGAGGCCGCGCTCCTCGACGACGTGGAAGGCGCTCGCCGCGACGAGGATCCACAGGACCCAGTCGTGATCCATGGCGGGGAATCTAGGCGGAGGCGAGGACGTCCGCCAAGGGGCCGCCCCACCGCGCCATACTCACGCGGCGATGCGAGTGATGGGCGTCGTCAACGTGACCCCCGACTCGTTCTCGGACGGGGGGCTCTACCTCAATCCCGAGCGGGCGATCCGCCAGGGTCGGCGGCTGGTCGCCGACGGGGCCGACGTGCTCGACATCGGCGGCGAGTCGACGCGGCCGGGCTCCGAGGGGGTGTCGGCGGAGGACGAGCTCGCCCGGGTCGGTCCCGTGCTCGAGGGGCTCGCCGGCGCGGGCGCGGAGCTCTCGATCGACACGTCGAAGTCCGCGGTCGCCGCGGCGGCGCTCGCCGCCGGGGCGGTGATCGTCAACGACGTCACGGCGCTGTGCGCCGACCCCGAGCTCGCGTCGGTGTGCGCGGAGCGCGGGTGCGGGGTGGTGCTGATGCACATGCTCGGCACTCCGCGCACGATGCAGGAGAACCCGACCTACGACGACGTCGTGGACGACGTGAAGGGCTTCCTGGCGGAGCGGGTCGAGCATGCCGTCGCGGCCGGGGTCGCGGAGGAGCGGATCTGGATCGATCCCGGGATCGGGTTCGGCAAGACCCTGGAGCACAACCTCGAGCTCCTGCACCGGCTCGGCGAGCTGCGCTAGCTGGGGCGGCCGATCTGCGTCGGCACCTCGCGCAAGAGCTTCATCGGCAAGATCACCGGACGCGACGTGGACGAGCGCCTCGGGGGGACGATCGCGTCCAACGTCCTCGCGCTCGCCAACGGCGCCGAGGTCTTCCGCGTCCACGACGTCGGCCCAGTCCGCGAGGCGCTCGAGGTCGCCGAGGTGATCCTCGGGCGCCGCGTGTGGGCGGATCGGGCATGATCGACGGCGCGCTGGTAGCTTCCCCGCCGTGGAGGCGCACGAGGGCAACGACGCCACCATGACCGTCGAGGTCGAGCTCCGTGGCCTCTCCATCTACACGCACCACGGCGCGACCGACGCCGAGCAGGAGGTCGGGCAGCGGCTCGAGTTCGACCTCAGCCTCGACGTGCCCGACTGCGACGCGGTGCTGACCGACCGGCTCGAGGACACGATCGACTACGCCGAGGTGTGCGACATCGTCGCGCTCGCGGCCACGGAGCGCAGCTACCGGACCCTCGAGCGCCTGTGCCACGTGGTCGGCGAGCGCCTCGCCGAGCGGTTCGGCTCGGAGAGCGTCAGGGTCCGGGCGGCGAAGCCCGAGCCGCCGGTCCCGCTCGCGATCGAGGAGGCCGCGGTCGAGGTCACGCTCGAGCGTCCCACCGACGACGGGGCGGAAGAAGCCGATGAGGGCGCGTGAACCCCGCGACTGCGGACGCGGAGCAGAGCACGTCGCGGGAATGATGTGATCGGCTATCTGGGTCTCGGCTCCAACGAGGGCGACCGCGAGGCCAACCTGCGCACGGCGGTCGAGCAGCTGCCGCTCCACGGCGTCGAGGTGGGGGCCGTGTCCTCGCTGTACGAGACCGAGGCCGTGGGGGAGATCACCGAGCAGCCCGACTTCCTCAACGCGGCCGCCCGCGTCGACACCCAGCTCGGACCGGAGGAGCTGCTCGACGCCTGCAAGGCGATCGAGATCGAGCACGGGAGGATGTTCGGAGCCCCGCGCCACGGCCCACGGCCGCTCGACATCGACCTGCTGATCCTCGGGGACCTGGAGCTGCGGACCGAGAGGCTGACGCTGCCCCATCCGCTTCTGACGCAGAGGCGCTTCGTTCTCGCTCCCCTGGTCGAGCTCGACCCCGAGCTCACCCTCCCCGACGGGACCAGGCTCGCCGACGCGCTCGCCGGCCTCGGCGCCGGACAGCGGGTGGAGAGAGTCGGGTCGCTGTGAGCTGCCGTTAGTGCTCCCCGCCGGGGAGCACTAGCTCGCCGCGGCCGCCGACTCGCGCAGGGGCTCCAGCCACGCCGCCGGGAGGACGGGGCCGACGTGGCCCGGGAACACCGGAACGATCCGCGTCGCGAGCTCCCCGGCGGGGCGACCCTCGATCGCGGGCCGCACGTCGTCGAGCGTCATCAGCAGGCGCACGCTCGGAGCGATCTGGAAGTCGGCCGCATTCGGAGTTTCGCTCCCAAGCAATCCCTCCTCGATCCAGTCGTCGATCCGCTCCAGGGTTCCGGGCAGGGCGGCGAGGTCGGCGCGCACGTTCTCGTCGCTGGCCCGGTTGAATCGCACCGACCCGGCGATGATCGGCGCCGCGGTCTTCACCGCAAGCCCGATCGGGATCCCGAGGCGGGCTCCCTCGGCATACGTCCCGATCGACGAGCGGTCTCGCTTGACCGCGTTCCACAGGATCCGCCGCGTGGCTCCCTGAAGCGGCTCGTCCCCCCAGCGCTCAGCCTCCTCGACAGCGACCCGCCGGTCCGGGTCACCCGGGAACAGCGGCGGCTCGGGCCGCAGGCGATCCAGCTCACGGGCGATCTCGAGCGAGCCTTGGATGCGGCGATCGTCGATCTTCAGCGCCGGGACGGTCACGCCGGGGAAGCGAAGCGCCTTCAGCGCCGCCTTCGAGATCACAGGCATCAGATCGACGCGCTTGTACTCGATCCCCTTGTGCTCGAGCATGAGGCGAACCGTCATCGACGGGGGCGAGCCGGGGATCACGTAGAGCGTCGTGGCCACGCGCCGAATCCTAAGGCACCTGATAATCAGCGACCGAATGCTGCTCGCGATCGACGTAGGCAACACCCAGACCCACCTCGGCGTCTTCGACGGCGAGGAGCTGGTCGAGCACTGGCGCTTCGGGACCGATCCAAGCGCGACGTCCGATCAGCTCGGGGTGACGATCCACGCGCTGGCCGAGCTGCGGGGGATCGAGCCCGGCCGGCTCGACGGCGCGATCGTCTCCACGGTGGTGCCGCAGCTCGGCCCCGAGTACGCCCGGATGTGCGAGCGGCACCTGGCCAGGGGCATCGCCTACCTCGAGGTTGGCCCGAACCTGAGGACGGGGATGCCGATCCTGGTCGACAACCCGCACGAGCTGGGCGCCGACAGGCTCGTGAACGCGGTCGCGGTACACGACCGCGTCGGTGGCGCCTGCGTCGCGGTGGACTTCGGGACGTCGACGAACTTCGACGTCGTGTCGGCCGCCGGCGAGTACGTGGGCGGCGTGATCGGCCCCGGGGCGGAGGTCTCGCTGGAGGCCCTGGCCGAGCGCACGGCGAAGCTCCCCAGGATCGAGCTCGCGAAGCCCGAGCAGGCGATCGGCAAGCACACCCAGGGGGCGATCCAGTCGGGCTTCGTGCTCGGGTTCGCCGGGCTCGTGGACGGCATCGCCCAGCGGGTGGCCGCCGAGCTCGGAGACGACGCGACCTTCATCGCCACCGGCGGGCTGGCCGGCGCGATCGTCCCGTTCTGCGACACGATCGACGAGGTCGACGATCTGCTCACGCTTACAGGGTTGAGGCTGATCTGTGAGAGGAACCAGTAGTCAGTGGTCAGTAGTCAGTGGTCAGTAGTCAGTGATCAGTAGTCAGTCATCCGGTACCAGCCGCTGCGACACTCCCAACCGACAACTGACAACCGACAACTGACAACTGACAACTGACAACTGTTTCGCTCACATCACCATTCGAGATCGGCGGCGTCGAGATCTCGAACCGGGTGCTGCTCGCACCGCTCGCCGGGATCGGGAACTGGTTCGTGCGCCTCCAGGCGCGCCGGCACGGCGCCGGCCTCTCGGTCTCCGAGATGGTGTCCAGCTTCGCGCTCCACCATCGCAACGAGCGCACCCTGCGGGAGCTGCTCGTCGTCCACCCCGATGAGCATCCGGTCTCGATCCAGCTCTTCGGCCACGACCCCGAGGTGATGCGCTCCGGCGCGGCGATCGCGCGCGAGGCCGGCGCCGATCTGATCGACATCAACATGGGCTGCCCCGTGCGCAAGGTGTGCAAGACGGGGGCGGGCGCCGCGCTGCTCGACGACCAGGACCTGGCCGTTCGCGTCGCCCGCGCCGCGGGGCGCGGATCGGAGCGCCCGGTGAGCGTGAAGCTTCGCTCGGGGCTCCAGCCGGGCGATCGCTCCGGGCTCGCGCTCGCCGAAAGGCTCGTGCACGACGCCGGGGTGGCGGCGATCGCGTTCCATCCCCGCCCCGCCGCGACCCAGCACAAGGGGACGCCCGACTACGCGATCGCCCGGGAGCTCGTCGATCGGCTGAACGGCGCAGGTGTCCCGGTGGTCGTCTCCGGAGGGTTGAGCACGGCGGACGGCGCGCGTCGCGCCTACCTGGAGTCGGGAGCCGACGCGGTGATGATCGCTCGCGGCTCGCTCGGGAACCCGTGGATCTTCGAGGAGCTGCTGGGCCGGCGCATCGCCGCGCCGACGCTCGAGGAGGTGATCGCCGAGCTGCGCTGGGTAATCGACCGCGCCGAGGAGCACCTCGGCGAGCGGGCGGCTCCCTACCTGCGCAAGTTCTACCCCTGGTACCTGGAGAGGCTGGGGATGCCGCGCCGGGCGAACGAGCCGTTCCAGCGCACGACCACGCTCTCCGAGGCGCGCGCGCTGGTCGAGGCGCTGCGGCTTGGGATCGACCGCGAAGCGGCGACCGCGCTCGCCGCGTGACGCCCGCGCGACGCCTGGGCGACGCCTGAGAAGCGCGCCGCGGAACGGCTTTCGGGCATCGCTATAATGCCCCGCCTTCTTGCCCGAGACGGCGAGCTCATCTGGTCGAGCCGCGTTCGGGCTTGTCTATCGAGGAGACGGTTTGGTGGCACGGGAGTCGCTGATCACACACAACGGGCTCGAGAAGCTGAAGGAGGAGCTCGAGTACCTCCAGACCGCGAAGCGCCGTGAGGTCGCCGAGCGGATCAAGGAGGCCCGAGAGTTCGGCGACATCGCCGAGAACGCGGAGTACGACGACGCGAAGAACGAGCAGGCGATGCTCGAGCAGCGCATCGCCCACCTGGAGGAGCGCGTGCGGCGTGCGACCGTGGTCGAGGAGAAGGACATCGACACCGATGCCGTCTCCGTCGGCGTGAGGGTCCACGTCAAGGACCAGAAGTCGGGCGAGTCGCGGAAGTTCCAGCTCGTCGGCTCCGCCGAGGCCGATCCCACCGAGGACAAGCTCTCGAACGAGTCCCCGATCGGGAGCGCCCTGATCGGCCACAAGAAGGGCGACGTGGTGACGATCGACGTCCCGCGCGGCCCGAAGAAGAAGCTCAAGATCACGAAGATCGAACCCGCCTGAGCGTTTAGGCTCGGCTTCGTGAGTGACCAGGCGCCGCCGGAGCGGCAGGAATCCGAGCTGCTCGCGGAGCGGCGCGAGAAGCTCGAGCGCCTGCGCGGGGACGGCGTCGACCCGTTTCCGCATTCATTCGCCGACCGCGTCGAGATCGCCACGGTCCGCGCCGCGCACGAGGACCTCGAGGACGGTGAGGAGACGGAGGCGCGCTACCGCGTCGCCGGGCGGATCACCGCCCGCCGCGGGCACGGCAAGGCGGCCTTCCTCGACCTCCGCGACCGCTCGGGGCAGATCCAGCTCCACTCGCGCGCCGACGTCCTCGGCGCCGCGAGCCACGACGCCCTGGTGTCGGTCGACCTTGGCGACATCGCCGGGGTCGAGGGGGTCGCGTTCAAGACGAAGAAGGGCGAGCTCTCGCTGCGGGTCGAGGACTGGACCATGCTCGCGAAGGCCCTGCGGCCGCTGCCCGATAAGCACCACGGGCTCCAAGACGTCGAGACCCGCTACCGCCGCCGCGAGCTCGACCTGATCGCGAACCCGGAGGTCCGCGAGCTGTTCGAGGTCCGGGCGGGGACGATCGCGGCCGTTCGCGCGTGGCTCGACGAGCGCGGCTTCCTCGAGGTCGAGACGCCGGTTCTCCAGCCGCTGTACGGCGGCGCCCTGGCGCGCCCCTTCACCACCCACCACAACGCGCTGGACCGCGACCTGTACCTGCGGATCGCGACCGAGCTGTACCTGAAGCGATGCATCGTCGGCGGGATCGATCGCGTCTACGAGCTGGGCAAGGACTTCCGCAACGAGGGGATCTCCCACAAGCACAACCCCGAGTTCACGATGCTGGAGTGGTACGAGGCCTACGCCGACTACCTCGACACCGCGGAGCGAACGGAGCAGCTGGTCTCGTTCGTGGCCGACCGGGTGCTCGGGACGACGACGATCGAGCGCGAGGGGCGCAAGATCGACCTCGCGCCGCCGTGGCGCCGGATCACGCTGCACGAGGCGATCCGGGAGCGGACGGGGCTCGACCTCGCGGCGCGCCCGAGCCGCGAGGAGCTGGCGGCGGCGATCGATTCGGAGCCCGGCGCGGACGAGGGGTGGGGAAAGCTCGTCGACAGGGTGCTGTCGAAGCTCGTCGAGCCGGAGCTGATCGATCCGACGTTCCTCCTCGACTACCCCGTCGAGCTGTCGCCGTTCGCGAAGCGCCACCGCACCGAGGAGGGGCTCACCGAGCGCTGGGAGGGCTTCGTCGGCGGGATCGAGATCGCGAACGCGTTCACGGAGCTCAACGACCCCGACGAGCAGCGGCGCCGCTTCGAGGGCCAGCGCGAGGAGCTCGCGCGGGGCGACGCCGAGGCGCAGCCCTTCGACGAGCCGTTCCTCGAGGCGCTGGAGCAGGGGATGCCGCCCACCGGCGGCGTCGGGCTCGGGATCGACCGGCTCGTGATGCTGCTGACGGGCACCCGCAGCCTGCGCGAGGTGGTCCTGTTCCCGGCGATGCGGACCTGATTCGCGCCCTTCGGCCTCCGGGGAGGCCGCTAGTTGCGCGAATCCCGGCTTCAGGGCCGGGTGATGGCCGCCGATATACTTCCTATCCGTCGTAGTCGAGGAAACCGGAGGGTCTAATCCGATCGGCAGCTCGGAGCCGAATAGAGGGATAAGACCGCCGGCGAGCGTGCGTCCCCTCGTACACTCATTGGGCGGGTCCCGACCACAACGTCGGCCATACTGAGGTTCAAGAGAGATCAACGTGTTCGAGCGATTCACAGAGAGAGCCCGTCAGGTCGTCGTCCTGGCACAGGAGGAGGCCCGGACTCTCAAGCACAACTACATCGGAACCGAGCACATCCTGCTCGGGCTGCTGCGCGAGGAGGAGGGCCTCGCCGCCCGCGTGCTGGAGTCCCTCGACATCACCGTGGAGCGCGTGCGCGCCCAGGTCGTGCGCATCGTCGGCTCCGGTGAGGAGGTCACCTCCGGCCAGATCCCCTTCACGCCGCGGGCGAAGAAGGTGCTCGAGCTCGCGCTTCGCGAGGCGCTCTCGCTCGGCCACAACTACATCGGCACCGAGCACATCCTGCTCGGCCTGGTGCGCGAGAACGAGGGCGTCGCGGCCCGTATCCTGCTCGACTTCGACGCCGACTCGGACAAGATCCGCAACGAGGTGATCCGGATGCTGTCCGGGCCCGGCGGGCGCCGCCAGGGCGCCGGCGCGGGCGCCTCGGGCGAGGGCAAGAAGTCGTCAAAGCTCCTCGACCAGTTCGGTCGCAACCTGACCAAGCTCGCGGCCGAGGGCAAGCTCGACCCGACGATCGGGCGCGAGACCGAGATCGAGCGGATCATGCAGATCCTCTCGCGGCGGACGAAGAACAACCCCGTCCTGCTCGGCGAGCCCGGCGTCGGCAAGACCGCCGTCGTCGAGGGCCTGGCCGCGCGGATCACCAAGGGCGAGGTCCCCGAGCTGCTGAAGAACAAGCAGATCTACACGCTCGACCTCGCCGCCCTCGTCGCCGGCTCCAAGTACCGCGGCGAGTTCGAGGAGCGCCTGAAGAAGGTGATGAAGGAGATCACCCAGCGCGGCGACATCGTGCTGTTCATCGACGAGCTCCACAACCTCGTCGGCGCAGGCGCCGCGGAGGGCGCGATCGACGCCGCCTCGATCCTGAAGCCGGCGCTGGCCCGCGGCGAGCTGCAGACGATCGGCGCGACGACGATGGACGAGTACCGCAAGTACCTGGAGCGCGACTCCGCCCTGGAGCGGCGCTTCCAGAAGATCACCGTGGACCAGCCCTCCCTCGAGGAATGCGTCCAGATCCTCAAGGGGCTCCGCGACCGGTACGAGGCGCACC